>NZ_BAAAUG010000034.1:32390-63080 GCF_039533825.1 Streptomyces rectiviolaceus | reverse complement strand
CCTCCGGGGCCCGGTCGTCGGCCGCCGCCGGCAGTGCCCCCGCCCGCAGCGCCGCCGCGCCGCCCGCCGCTGCCGCCCCTGCGACGAACGTCCGTCTCGTGCTGCCCGCGGCTCCCGAGTACCCCATGGCCCGACCCCCTTACCGTAAGTAACTCCCGTATCAGGCGAGGGAGCTTACGGTCGGTGCCCGTGACGGGGAAGCGGCGCGAGGGCGGGGGCTCGAACATTGGCGTGAATGCGTTCCCGGCAGGGCGCCGAGGGTGGGTGTGACGTGAGTATGGCCGGAGTGCGAAGGCTGCGTTTCCGGAAAGCCGGTACGGGTGAGATGGCTTGACCCTCTCTTGGTGCCGTGGCTAGTTTCAACGCCATGCGAATATCCCGGCGGTTCAAGCAGCGGCGCGCTGTTGATCTGATGCGCGTCGCCACCGCTCTGTGTAGCTGACCTTCGGAACACCTGTGGAACGCACGTTTTCTCGTGATTCCTCGTGAGAAGCCGCAGGGAATTCCCCTGCCGGTCTTCCCTCCCTCCGTGAAGGTCCGCACTCCGGGAAAGAAGTCATGCCCACACACATACGGGCGGCGCTCGGCGCTGCCCTCGTCGCCCCGCTGCTCCTTGCGGGATGCGCCGACAACACCTCGTCGACCACGACTGTCGACGCCAAGCAGGTCTCCGCGAAGATCCCGGAGAAAGTGGATCCGGACACCACCATCACCGTCGGAGCACCGGACACCCAGGTCGCCCTGAAACTCTCGGGGCAGCTCGACAAGCTTCCCTTCAAGGTGAAATGGGCCAACATCAGCGGTGGCCCCCAGTGCTCCGAGGCGTTCAGGGCGCATTCCCTGGATGTGTGCTCCGCGGCTGAAATTCCGTCCATTCACGCGCATTGGACGGGGCTCGACACGAAATTGGTGGCCGCCAAATTCCGCAAGGACCCGCTGAAGCACCCCACGTACGAAATCGGCATCGCGCCGGGCGCCGACATCGACACACTGAAGGACCTGCGCGGCAAGAAGATCGCCTACAGCCCGGGGCAGGCACAGGGCGCACTCGTCCTGCGCATCCTCGCCAAGGCCGGACTCACCAAGGACGACGTGGAACTCGTCGAACTGCCGAGCACCGGCGATGTCTACCCGTCCGCCCTCGGCAACGGCCAGGTCGACGCGGCGCCGCTCGGCGGGGTCAACATCAAGCGCTATCCCGCGAAGTACGGCAAGGACGGCGCGAAGACGATCCAGCACGGTCTGCGGGACGACCCGGGACATCTGTGGGTGCCGACCGAGTCGGTGGAGGACCCCCAGAAGGCCGCGGCCATCAAGGAGTTCGTGAAGTACTGGGCGCGCGCCGCCGAATGGGCCGACAAGCACCCCGACGAATGGATCGCCGGGTGGTACGTCAAGGACCAGGGCCTGACCCGCGCGGACGGCGAGTACCTGGTCAAGGGAGTCGGCCACCCCGACATCCCGGCCGACTGGACCTCCGCCGTCGCACGGCAGCAGAAGACCGTCGATCTGCTGGCGAAGGAGACAGGGAAGAAGACCTTCGACGCGGAGGTCCTCTTCGACCTGCGGTACGAATCGGTCGCCGCGGATGCCCTCAAGTCCGGCGCGGGGGAAGGCACATGAGCGCCGAAGCCCCCACCCTGACCAAGGCTTCCGCCCGCCCCGGGCCCGTGGTCCACGCGCGCCCCAAGCCGCGACGCCGCAGGCTCGGCCCTGGCAAGCCCGTCCCGTACGGCTGGGCGATCGGCCCCCTGCTGCTGCTCGCGCTCTGGTCGGCGGGGTCGGCCGCCGGGTTCATCGACGCCCGCAACCTCTCCGCGCCCTGGACCGTGGTGAGCACCGCCGGTGATCTGATCGCCGAGGGACGGCTCCAGTCCAACCTCGCCACCTCCGCCGAACGCGCCCTTCTCGGGCTGCTCTTCGGCACCGCGGCCGGGCTCGCCCTCGCGATCGCCGCCGGGCTCAGCAGGATCGGCGAGGGCATCATCGACGGACCCGTACAGATCAAGCGGGCCATCCCGTCGCTCGCGCTGATCCCGCTGCTCATCCTCTGGTTCGGCATCGGCGAGTCGATGAAGGTCATCACCATCGCGCTCGGCGTGTTCGTGCCCGTCTACATCCACACGCACAACGGGCTGCGGACGATCGACGGCCGCTACGCCGAACTCGCCGAGACGGTAGGCCTTTCACGGACCGGGTTCGTGCGGCACGTCGTCCTGCCCGGAGCGCTGCCGGGCTTCCTGCTCGGCATGCGGTTCGCGGTCACCGCGGCCTGGCTCTCGCTCGTCGTGGTCGAGCAGGTCAACGCCACGAGTGGCATCGGCTACATGATGGAGCTCGCCCGCACCTACGGGCAGACCGACATCATCATCGTCGGCCTCGTCGTGTACGGCCTCCTCGGTCTCATCTCGGACGCACTCGTACGGCTCGTGGAGAGGAAGGCGCTGTCATGGCGACGCACACTGGCGGGCTGACGGGGGACGCACAGGCGGTCCGGATCGAGGGTCTTGTCCGCTCGTTCGGCGACCGGAAGATCCTGGACAGACTCGAACTCTCCCTTGAGGCGGGCGAGTTCGTGGCGCTCCTCGGCCACAGCGGCTCCGGGAAGTCCACGCTCCTGCGGGCCCTGGCGGGACTTGACCACGAGGTCGAGGGAAGCGGGGAGCTGTCCGCGCCCGGCGACGTCTCGGTGGTCTTCCAGGACGCACGTCTGCTGCCCTGGAAGCGGGTCCTGGACAACGTCGTCCTTGGCCTGACGGGAGCCGGAGCGCGGGAGCGCGGCCGTGCGGCCCTCGCCGAGGTGGGCCTCGCGGGCCGAGAGGACGCCTGGCCCGCGGACCTGTCCGGCGGCGAACAGCAGCGGGTCTCGCTCGCCCGCTCCCTGGTGCGCGAGCCTCAACTCCTGCTCGCGGACGAGCCGTTCGGTGCGCTTGACGCGCTCACGCGCATCCGGATGCATGCCTTGCTGCGACGCCTCTGCGAGGCGCACCGCCCCGCCGTACTCCTGGTCACCCATGACGTCGACGAGGCGATCGCCCTCGCCGACCGGGTGGTCGTCCTGGACGCGGGGCGCATCGCGGCCGACGTACGCGTGGAACTTCCCGCGCCACGAGGCCAGGGGAGCCCGGAGTACGCGGCGCTGCGGGGGAGGCTGCTGCGGCAGCTGGGGGTCGAGCTGGACGACGGCGAGCCGGTCGGCATCGAACCGGGCGGGCGTGGGGCGGCCCCTGCGCAGGACCGTGGGGCTGCCCCTGCGCAGGACCACGGACCGGAGGTAGATGCCGCCGTCGGGGCGGACGGAGATCCGAGGGCGGCGGGCCGCCGGACAGGCGCGGTGACTGACGGGCCGGTGGCGGCCGGTGCTGCGGCCACGGGTGCGGCGGGCAGTGGTCCTGCGGCCACGAGGGCTGCGGGCAGCGGTCCTGCGGGCGGCGGTGCTGCGGCCTCCAGTGCTGCGGGCGGCGGTCCAGCGGGCAGTGGTGCTGCGGGCGACGTCCCCGCGTCCGTCGGCCCGGCGCACGGCACCCCCGACGGTGCCGACGGTGGCGCCCCCGCCGTTGGTTCGCGCGCCGCGGAGGTGAGCCGCGCATGAGCCGCCGCGAGCTGCACCTCAACCTCTTCGTCTACCCAGGCGGCCACCACGAGGCGGCCTGGCGGCACCACGGCTCCGACCCGGCGCGGATCCTGGACATCGACTTCTACCAGGACCTCGCACGGCGCGCGGAAGCCGCCACCTTCGACGGGATCTTCTTCGCGGACGGCCCCGCCCTCGCCGACAACGTCCGCTACGCGAGCCGCTTCCGCCTGGAACCCTTCACCTGGCTCTCCGCGATCGCCGCCGTCACGCAGCGCATCGGGCTCATCGCGACCGCGTCCACCACCTACAGCGAGCCGTACAACCTGGCCCGCCTCTTCGCCTCGCTCGATCACCTCAGCAGAGGGCGCGCGGGCTGGAACATCGTCACCACCGGAGCCCCGCAGGCCGCCCTGAACTTCGGCCTCGACGCGCACCCGGTGCACGCCGAACGCTACGACAGGGCAAGGGAGTTCCTCGATGTCGTCACCAAGCTCTGGGACAGCTGGGAGGACGACGCGCTCGTCGCCGACCAGAAGACAGGGCTCTTCGCCGACACCGACCGCATCCACGCCATCGACCATGAAGGACCGCGCCTCAAGGTCCGCGGCCCGCTCAACACCCCGCGCACACCACAGGGCCGCCCCGTCTACGTACAAGCAGGGTCGTCCGAGGACGGGCGTGCCTTCGCCGCCCGGTACGCGGAAGCCGTGTTCACCGCGCACCAGACGCTGGGCAACGGCCAGGACCTCTACGCCGACCTCAAGAAGCGGGCTGCGGGGCTCGGGCGCGACCCGGACAAGGTGCTCGTCCTCCCCGGCATCAGCCCCTTCATCGGCTCCACGGAGGCCGAGGCCCGCGCCCTGCACGACGAGTACAACGAACTCACCCAGCCCGAGTACTCCTTGCAGCTCCTGCACCGCATGCTCGGCCTGCGGCTGACAGCCGAGCAACTGGACGGCCCCGTGCCCCGCGAGCTCGTCGAGACCGGCGGTGAGCGCGGCAACGGCAGCCGTTTCCAGGTGATCCTCGACATCATCGACCGCGAACAGCCCACCGTGCGCGGCTTGTTGCACCGCCTCGCCGGGGCCCGCGGGCACCGCGTCGTCGCGGGCACGCCCGAGCAGGTCGCCGACCAGATCCAGGAGTGGTTCGAGCAAGGCGCCGCCGACGGCTTCAACGTCATGCCGCCCGGCCTGCCCGGCGGCTTCGACCTCTTCGCCGACCAGGTCGTGCCGATCCTGCGCGCCCGCGGCCTGTTCCGCACCGAGTACACCGGCACGACCCTGCGCGACCACTACGGCCTGCCCCGCCCCGACAGTCAGTACGCCGACTCCGCTCACCCCCAGGAGAGTTCGTGAACGTGTTCCGATCCCGCCCCGCACTCACCGCACTCACCGCGCTCGGGGCGACGGCTCTGCTGGCTGCCTCCACCGCGGCTCCTTCCGAGGCGGCGACGCCCACATCCGCACCACGCACCTCCGTGGCGCTCGACTGGTACGACACGACCGCGCAGACCATCACCGCGGCGGGCGCGACCACACAGGTCACCAACAGCCGTGCGTGGGCGATCAGTTGGCTGGCCGCGGCCCGTGCCGCCGGTTCCGTTCCGCGCGGTGTCGACCGCGGCGACTACCAGGACGCCGCCCTCGCGTCGGCCGTCCACGACGCGCTCGTCGCCCTCGCACCCGCCCGCACCGACCAGCTCGACGCGGCGCTCGACCGGACCCTCGACTCCATCCCCGACGGCGCCGCCGAGGACAAGGGCGTGGCCGCCGGAGCCCGCCAGGCCGCCCTGACCCTGAAGTCCCGCGAGGGCGACGGCCTGGACCCCGCGTCGGTCAACGCCCCCTTCACCGTGCCGCCCGCCGCCCCCGGCGTCTGGCAGCCGACCCCGCCCGCGCAGGCCCCCGCCACCCAGTACGGCAACCGCCTCGCCAAGCCCTTCGCGCTGCGCGGCGCCGACCAGTACCGGCTGCCCGCGCCGCCCGCGCTCGACTCCCGGCAGTACGAGGCCGACCTCGCCGAGGTCCGCGCGTACGGCGTCAAGGAAGGCAGCAGCCGCACCGCCCGGCAGACCGAGACCGCCAACTTCTGGTACGGGTCCTCGCTGACCCTCTACACCGAGCCCCTGCGCGTCGCCGTCGACCGGTCCCCGCGCTCGGCCGCAGACCGCGCCCGCCTGGTCGCTCTCTTCCACGTCGCGTCCGTCGACACTCAGATCGCCACGTCCGACAGCAAGTACGCCCACCAGCGCTGGCGCCCGGTCACCGCGATTCGTACCGGTGGCATCGGCCAGGACCCAGAGTGGACCCCACTGCACGACACTCCCGCCCACCCCGACTACCCGAGCGGCCACAACACGTACTCGGGAGCGGCCGAAGGCGTCCTGGAGGCGCTCGCGGGCCCGCGCACCGCGCCGTACGACCTCACGAGCCCCACCGCACCCGGCGCGACCCGCACCTACACCGACTGGCACCGGCTCACCGCCGAGAACGTGGAGGCCCGCATCTACTCCGGTATCCACACCCGGTCGGCCGACGAGGCCGGGGTCAGGCTCGGCGAGCAGGTCGCGGGCGCGACGCTCCGCAACGCCGAAGCACTCCTGCGTCCGGCCCGCTGATTTCGGCCCGCTGACTTCGGCGGGATCGGCTACCGCAGCACGTCCGCCAGGTCGTACCGGACCGGCTCCTCCAGCTGGGCGAACGTACAGCTGTCAGGGGTACGGTCCGGTCGCCAGCTGCGAAACCGAGCCGTGTGCCTGAAGCGCTGTCCGCCCTCCATGTGGTCGTAAGCCACCTCGCAGACGCGGGACGGACTCAGCGGCACCCAGGAGAGGTCCTTCTTGCCGGACCAGCGGCTCGGCGCACCCGGCATCCGGGACGCCTCGTGCGCGGACTCGTCGGCCCAGGCAGCCCAGGGGTGACCTGCGGCCGACTCCATCCGCAGCGGTTCGAGCTCGTCCACCAGCTCCGCGCGCCGCTGCATGGAGAACGCGGCGCAGACACCGACGTGCTGCAGGGTGCCCCCCTCGTCGTACAGACCGAGGAGGAGCGAGCCGACGACGGGGCCGCTCTTGTGGAAGCGGTAGCCCGCGACCACGCAGTCCGCCGTGCGCTCGTGCTTGATCTTGAACATGAGGCGTTCGTTCTGCCGGTAGCGCAGGTCGAGCGGCTTGGCGATGACGCCGTCGAGGCCCGCGCCCTCGTACTGCTCGAACCACTTCTGGGCCAGCTCCGGGTCCGTGGTGCTCGGCGCGAGGTGGACGGGGGCGCTCACGCCCTCCAGGGCCTCGGCGAGCCGCGTACGCCGGTCGATGAGGGGAGCATCGAGCAGGCCCTCGTCATCCAGGGCGAGCAGGTCGAAGGCCACGAAGGAGGCGGGGGTCCGCTCGGCGAGGGTCCGCACCCGGGACGCGGCGGGATGGATGCGCTCCGTGAGCGCGTCGAAGTCGAGATGCCCGTCCCGGGCGATCACGATCTCCCCGTCGAGGACGCAACGGGCCGGAAGCCGCTCGAGCAGGGCCTCGGCCACCTCAGGGAAGTAGCGGGTCAGCGGCTTGCCCGTACGACTGCCGATCTCCAGATCCGCACCGTCCCGGAAAACGATCGCGCGAAAGCCGTCCCACTTGGCCTCGTACTGCATGCCCGGCGGGATCCTCGCCACGGGTTTGGCGAGCATGGGCTTGACGGGGGGCATCACCGGCAGATCCATGGCCCAAATCTAGGCGGCGTCCAGTCGGCCCGCCTGTTCAGCCGGCGTCCACAACGCCCAGGTCAGCCGCCGCGCTGCGGCCACCGTGGGGGTCCGGCGTCAGATCTGCAGGTGACGCAAGGGCCTCACAGAGGCGTCCCGCGGCAGCAGCGACTACGTCCGAGCCGGAGTCAAGGCACTCCAGTACATGCTTGGACCGTCCGCCCTCGCCCTGGCAGGCGACCTGACCACACTGGTCGGCGACTCGGTCCGCAAGGCCAACGACGACACCCTCAAACGATGCGTCGCACGTCTCCAGCCCGCGATAGAAGCCGACTCCGCGCGTCCGAACGACGATCTGCTCCCCAGGCGCACGCCGCCCTCGTCACCTGCCGAGAAACTGTCCCGAGCACGGTCGGCCGGCACTCTGCACCCGGCTGAGCGGTCGCATCGAGACTCCTCGCCGGGGATGCCGTGATCGGAGCCGGGTGGAGCTTGGCCGTCGCCGTTCCGTACTGCCAGGTGCGGCCGGTGCCGCGGTGGCCGGAGACGGGGGAGGATCGGGGCGAAGCCTTCCTGTATTCGTGGCCGGTACAGCTGGCCGTGAAGGTGGTCGACTTCGTGGGCGACGAGGCGGGCGATGCCGCGCCGTCAGCTGTCGAGTCGCAGCACCATCGCGTCATACAGCGGCGAGTCGGTGGACGGCAGTGCCTCGCCGAACCACTCGTACCCCCAACCCTCGTACAGGCTGCGAACCTTGGGGTGCTCCCGCTCGACGAGGAGCGTCACCCGCTGCTCGAGCCGGCCGCTGAGCAACTCGTCGTGGATCGCCTTCGCCGCCCCGGTGCCGCGCATCTTCTCGACGACCATCAACTCCGACAGGGCGAACGTGCGGGCGCCGTCCTCGACGATCGCGCCGTCCGGGACCGGGGTTCGCAGCCCGTTCCACCACCTGGTGCCCGTCTGTAGGGTGCAGCCGTATGCGTAGCCGACCGGAGTCTCGTCGAGGTAGCCGACGACCGCGGTGAAGCCGGGTACTTCGGTGTTCCAGCCGAGCCGCTCGTCGAACCGCTCGACGGTGTGGAACTCCTCGTCGAGCCGGGCGGCGTAGATCTCCGCGTACACGTCGAGGAGTTGGGGCCGGATCTCGCTGAGCCCTGTCGCGTTCCGTCGTTCCAGCCGCATGCCGTCCACGCTCACGCTCCCGTCCGTCGTGTCTGCTCGAGGAAGTCCGCCGCCGCGGGCACGTGGGCGTGGCGGCGCATCTGCTGGCGTAGCCCGTCGAGCTTGCCCTGTACCCGCTCGCTCTGCACGCGCTCGCCCATCGCCATGGCGAGCCTGGCCTCGGCGGCGGCCTGCTCGACTTCCCCGCCGTCGAGAAGGGCCTGTGAGCTCTGCACGGTGTAGTAGACGCGGTTGCGCTCGAAGCGCGGCTCGAGCATGTCCAGTGCGGAGGCGGTTAGTTCATGGGCACGACCGTAGCGGCCGAGGGCCTGGTGCGCGGCCCCTGCGAGTCCGGTGAGCTCGGCGGGGGTGAGGAATGACAGCCAGGCCGCAGGCTCGCCGCTGGTGCGGCCGTAGACGCTCTCAGCCCGCGCAAGAGATCGCTCGGCGCGGGTGCGCTCGCCGACGCGGGCATGGCCGACGGCCTGACGGCAGTGCAGCAGCGACATGAGCCACGGATCCTGTCTTGCCTGCCGCGTCTCGACGGCGGCCCGGCCGATCCGCAGCGCCTCCTGGTCTCGGTCCAACAGGCGGGCCTGCATGGCGAGGTTGGACCAGACGCGGGCCTGCAGCATGCCGTCCCCGGCGAGCATGCCCGCCTGCAACGCCTCGCTGTACAAGCTCGTCGCATCGTCCTGCAGCCCGGCGTCGTAGGCGAACCAACCGGCCGACGCCGCCCGGTCCCCGGTCGCCGCGTACAGGGCGCGCTCGACGCGGGAGCCGTAGGTGCAGTGGTTGAGCGCGTAGTGGACGGAGCGCAGCGCCTCCGCGGCGACCGTGTGCAGGGCGCCCCCGCCGAGCGCGTGATCGTGCTTGTACGGGGCGGGGACGATCGCCCGGATCCGCTCGACATCGGCTGTACCGAGTCGTCCTGCGGAGGGGATGGTGTCGAGGCCGAGGACAGCTGCCAGGCCGACCGCGATGAACTCCCGGCGTCTCACGGGGCGTTCCTCCTTCGCGGGCGCCGGCCGCCGGGCCGGGGCCGGAACCCGTGAGGACTTACGCGGGATGAAACCCATGGCCTCCGGGCTGCGGCCGAAGATCTGTTGCAGGGGCTGAAGGTAGCGGGACCACGGCCACTGCAAATCGCCCGCGATCCAGCGGCGCACATGCCGGTCGGTGCACTGGGTGGGCTTGCCGAACACGTCCTGCGCGGCCTGATTCACCTCGTCGGCGACCTGCTGATGGGTGTAGCCGAACTCCACAAGCAGGGCTTCGAGCTTGGTGTTCCGCTGCTTGGCCATGACCGTCCCCCACCCTGCGCCGAGTCCCTCGACGGTAGACGTACCGCCGTCCACCGCTGGGTAAAACTGTCCGGTCGCCCGCGAGTAACTGCCCCGGATCCGTCCTGATGAGCAACAGGACACTTCCGGGAACCTCGACGTCATGAGCAGAGACGCGGGACCACGGGGCAACGGCGCCGTCGAACGGACAGTTCACTCGGTGCCGCCCGTCGGGGGGCTGTCCGTGGCGCAGACATGCGGGCGAGCCTGCGTGTGGTGCGCCGTCGTCCTCACCACGGAGAACGCCGTCGAGCTCGGCACGCGCTCCGAGCGACGGTTCGACACCGACTTCATCTGGTTCCCCCGCGGCTGCCGGTTCTGCGCCGAACCGCGTGCCTACCGGGCGCTCCTCGACCACATCCAGAGCTGCGAGCAGTGTGCCGACGAGACAGGTCGCTGCACCGAAGGCCACGCGCTGCGGCAGAGGCTGAAAGAGGTACGACGATGAACGAGCGCGTCCTGGTCCCGGTCATCTGCCACATCCGTAAGCAAGGCTCCGTGGTCCGCTGCACCCTGCCGCCGCGGCACAGCGGCGGGCACCGGAACTACTACCAGCGCATCGACTGGCCGCGCCGCCCCGGCGAGACGCAAGCCAGCTGAGACCCCCTGCCGTGGCCACGTCGGACAGCCCACGGCACGGGAAGGGGCGGCCCGCCCGTTTGTGAGCCTCGTTGGCGGGCGGGCCGCTCATCACACCCCCGTCTGCCCGATGCACTGTGATGCCCCCGAGGACGGACGGGTGGCCCCGGCTGGTAGGGGCAACCCGGCCGGGGCCGCCAGCTCCCCTTTTCGCCCTTGGAGGTCACCGGCACAATGCGCGTGTGGCTGACAGCACACTGTGGGTGGCCTGCCTCACAGCTGGTACCGCGATCGTGGCAAGCTGGGTTGCCGGGCGCGGCAACATGAATGCGGCGAAGACTCAGGCAATCACGGCCGCACAAGCAGACAGGGCGCACGCGTCTCTGCAGGCACGCCGCGAGTCCTACCTCGAAGTCGTGGAACAGGCGCACGAGATGGGTGCGCTGTACCGCGACATACCAGAAATCCTGGCTACGACTCCAAGTGATGCCCGACGGAATGCCGTTCAGGAGCACACCAAACGCCTCAGGGCCGCATACGGACCTTTCACCCGGGCGGGCGACTTCATGATCGTGGAGGGGGGCGACCTAGCGGTGGAAGCCCTGCAAGGTGTCTTCCGCGACTCCCGCCGCATCTACATGTGTCTTCTGCACTCAGAGAATTCCGAACGCGCGCTCGAAGAATACGAGGACGCCATCCGCTCCTACTGGAACTCGGTAAAGATCATGGTTCAGCAGATGCGGGAAGAGACGAGGCGACTGCGCCAGGAAGGCGAGGCTCCCGCATAGGCTGCAGCGGGAGTTCGGTCACCGGGCGTCAAGACCCACCGCCAGCGGGTCGGCGTGCAGGAGCGCCTCAAGCTGGACGTTGACGGCCTCGGCGAGCGCGTCCGCCAGGTCGACGGGCACGGGCACGCGGCCCTGCTCCGTGCGATAGATCGTCCACTGGGACTTGCCGACGACTGCGGCGAGTTCGGGGACGGTGAGGCCGCGGAGCGGCGGGCGGAACGTAGGGCGGGACCACTGAAGGAGCGCGGCACGGGGCATCCCAAGGCATGGGCAGAGAGCAGGAGTCGAGGTCTCCGTCTGGCTTCGCATCGCGCTTCGGCTACGGCATCATGCCGTTTCGCCTACCGGCGCCGTCTGGCCTTCGTCCCCGCGGAGCGTCACGCTGGAGTCCGCCTCGTGGCGGCTGGGACCTTGGCTGTACGGCTAACGCATCCTCCCTGGCAGAATACGCTAAAGATCACGCCTGCCTCATGGATTCGAAGGTATAGGGCTCCTAGGGCCTTCGAATATGCACCAGGCGACGTCCGGCCGTCGGTCCTCGGAGTACCGTGTCGCTTTCCCATCCACGCTGCTGGCCGCTTGCGGTGGATGCACCGACGCCCCGCCCAATGGACAGCGCCAACGGCGTGGCACCACCACGCCTGTGAGCGGCTACGGTGCCGATGTGGATGCAGGAGACTGGGCAACTTGGGTGGGATCGGCAGCGGCCACCGTCGCTGCCGTAGCGTCCGTCGCCGTCTGGTGGCGCGAACGCAGCGCAGTGGCATGGGAGTTTGACCGCGCCGAACGCGGTCGATCGTTCGTCCGCAATGCCGGCAGCGCCGCTGCGAGGGACGTCCACGTCCGGGTCGGCTCTGCGGCCGATGGCAGCGACGTCGACGCGGAGGCTCGGGCCGCGTCAGTTGCGCCGGGCGAGGTCGTCCCCGTCCTGACGTTCGCCCACATGTCGTCGCCCGCGGATTTCTCCGTCGTGGTCACGTGGCGCGGACGGCTCGGGCGCCGCGAACGATGGACGCGCGCCCTTCACTGACCTCCCCCGGTGTGCCACACGCGTGCCATCACGCTCGATTCTGTGCCCATGTGCCGCCCTGTGCCCGATATGCGCCGATCATCCGTTTCGCCTAGCGTGGCCGCATGGGTGGTAAAGCGGTCGAGCTCGACGCGGGTGGGCGGGCGCTGCGGCTGTCCAGTCCGGACAAGGTCGTCTTCCCGGAGCCGGGCTTCACCAAGCTGGACGTCGCCCGCTACTTCCTCGCGGTCGGGGACGGGATCGTACGCGCGCTGCGCGACCGCCCCACGACGCTGCAGCGCTTCCCGGACGGGGTCACCGGCGAGTTCTTCTACCAGAAGCGCGTCCCCAAGAACCACCCCGACTGGATCCCCACGGCCACCATCGCCTTCCCCAGTGGTCGCACGGCCGAGGAGATGTGCCCCACGGAAGTCGCCGCGGTCATCTGGGCCGCGCAGTTCAACACGTTGACCTTCCACCCCTGGCCGGTACGGAGCGACGACCTCGACCACCCCGACGAACTCCGCATTGACCTGGACCCGCAGCCCGGCACGGACTACGCGGACGCGGTACGCGCCGCGCATGAACTGCGCGCTCTCCTGGACGAGTTCGGGATCCAGGGCTGGCCCAAGACATCCGGCGGACGCGGCCTGCACGTCTTCGTGCCGATCGAGCCGCGGTGGGACTTCACCGGGGTGCGGCGGGCCGCCATCGCCTGCGGTCGCGAGCTGGAGCGGCGCATGCCGGACGCGGTCACGACCGCGTGGTGGAAGGAGGAGCGGGGTGAGCGGATCTTCGTCGACTACAACCAGACCGCCCGCGACCGCACCATCGCCTCCGCATACTCCGTGCGGCCCCGCCCGAACGCCCCCGTCTCTGCACCCCTGCGCTGGGACGAGGTCGACGACGCGGTGCCGGAGGACTTCGACATCGGCACCATGCCGGAGCGGTTCGGGCAAGTCGGCGATGTGCACGGGGACATGGAGAAGCATGCCTTCTCCCTGGAATCTCTCCTCGAACTCGCCGCCCGTGACGAACGGGACCACGGCCTCGGCGACCTGCCCTATCCGCCCGAGTACCCGAAGATGCCGGGCGAGCCGAAGCGGGTGCAGCCGAGCCGGGCCAAGCACGAGGAGTAGTGCGCCGTCGGCTAGTAGTACGCCGTTGGCTAGTGGTACGCCGTCGGCTCCTTAAGCTCCTCGCGTGAGCGAAGACCAGGCGCCTCTGCCCGAACCCGCGGAGCTGAAGAGGATCGCCGCATCCTGTCCGGATCAACTGCGGGTAATCGCCGCCGCGTTGGCGAAGGGGCGGCGGCTCCCGGAGCTCTACCCGCTCTTCGTCGAGCCGCCTCGGAGCGCCGATGACCCGGAGGTCGAGCTGCGGGCCTGCGTGCTGGGTGAGCTGGTGCTGGCGGGGGTCTCCTCGCGTGGACGGCCGGAGTTCGAGGCTTACGCAGAGCGGCTGCGGGAGCTGGGGCATCCGCTGTCCTGGCTGCCGGGGGAGCGGCTCGACCTGGAGCACCGCTTCGGGGTGCGGGTCCGGGGCGCAGGGCCGGTGAAGTCGGCCGGGCAGCTGCGGGCGCGCTTCCCCGAGATCCCGGCCACGGCGGGCGGCGCGGCGGGCGGTGCGGCGGCCGGGCGCACGGCGCAAGAGGTGCGGGACGCGGAGCGTGCTCGGGACGCCGCGGGGGCGTTCACCGCCGGGGGCTGGGCGTGCGAGCCCGAAGTGCGGTTCTTCGCGCTGCCGGAACGGTTGAGCGACGACGACTTCGGCATGGCCTTCCTCCAAGGGCTGCCGCTGGACTGCCTGGCCGGGGAAATGGGGCGGGGCGGGGCCCTCGCCTGTCTGACGGCGGCCGACGACGTGGCGAACGAGCTGTACTCGGCGTCGTGCGACGGAGGTGTCGGCGGGCGCCCCCAGCACGGGGCCTACGCCCGTCTCCACGCCTGGCGCGGGCTGTACGCACTGCTCGGCGTGCCCGCCGACACGCCGTTCCTCGACACCGTGCGGTACGCGGCCGACTGCCGGTGGCTGCGCTTCATGGCGTTCACCCGCTGGTTCCACCACGACACGGCCGACGTGGGCTTCGCGGTGCTCGATCCGTCCCGGACGCGGGTGGCGGTCCTTGCGGCCACCGACACCGACACCGACGACTGAACCGGAATGGACGGACGGTCCCGCTCGCCACAAGCAGCGGCGCCCTCACCCCGCCCGGGATGAGAGCGCCGCAGTGGACGCGGGCAGCCGCGGAGGCTACAGCTCCTTGACCCTGATGTCCCGGTACGAGATCACATCCGTGACCCCGTGCACCTGGAGACCGACATAGCCGGACGAGTACCGACGTCCGTCCGTGCCCGGGTCGTCGCCACGCGGCGGCGTGAAGTCCTGGCCGCCCGTGTTGTCGAACTCGTTGATCAGGACGCCGTTGCGGTAGATCGAATAGTGCTGGTCCACCACCTTGATCTCGTAGTCGTTCCACGTGCCCTTCGGGGTGACCCCGGCGCCGCCGAGACCCACCCGGTCGAAGCCGTAGATCGAGCCCGTCTTGTACATGTCGCCGTCAGGACGATCGAGCACCTGCACCTCGTGCCCGTACTTGATGGCGACCCACTCCGGACGCGACTCCTCCGGGTGGTCGTGGACCTGCGGGAAGCGCACGAAGACACCGCCGTTGGCGTTGCCGTTGCCCGGCGCGTCGTCCCGCCACTGGAGCTTCAGCGAGAAATCGCCGTACTTGCGCTCGGGGAACCACAGCATGCCCATGCCCTGGACGGTGGTGCTGCTGGTGATCGAACCGTCGGGATTCAGGCCGAACTTGCCGCCACCCACCTGCTCCCACTTGTTCAGGGAGTCCTGGGTGCCGTCGAAGATCTTGCGGTAGCCCTCGGTCTGGCCGGGCTTGCCGATGCCGGACTGCTTGGCGGCGCGGTTGATCTTGTTGTACTCGCGCTGGTCGATCTCACCGGCCTTCAGGAGCTTGTCCGTCACGCTCTTGACGTGCTTGAGGAAGAGCGCGTGCGAGGTCCACTCCTTCTCGTCCTCGATCATCTCGTTGATGCGGCAGCGGTTGTTGGTCACCCGGTTCGGGATGCCCGTGTCGACCGTGCCGACGATGACCGTCAACCGCTCGTCGAACTCAGGGCAGTTGGGGGCCGGGACCCCGCCGCCCTCCGCGACGGTGAAGGAGACGTCCTTGGCCGCCGATGTGTTGCCCGCCTTGTCGCTCGCGCGGTACGCCACCGTGTGGCGCCCCACGCGATCGACGACGACCGGGTCGGCGTACGCGAGATACGGACCGCCGTCGAGGGAGTACTCGACCTTGTCGACACCGGAGTCGGCGTCGGTCGCGGTGACCGTCACCTTCGCCTTGCCGACGTACGCGCCGTCCGAGTTCTTGTCGCCCTCGACCTTCGCGGTGGTCTCCGGCGGCGTCTTGTCCTCGACCGGCGGCGTGACCACGGTGAACTCGACGGCCTTCTCGGCCGCCTGGTTCCCCGCCTTGTCGGACGCGCGGTAGCGGATCTTGTGCGCGCCTGCCGCGTGGACCATGACCGGCGCGGTGTACGCCGTCCATGCACCGCCGTCACCGACCGCGTACTCGATCTTGTTGACGCCGGAGCCGGTGTCGGACGCCGTCACGGTGACGGTCGCCATCCCGACGTACTCGCCCTTGTCGTTCTTCTCGCCGGTCACCGTGGCCGAGGTCTCCGGTGGCGTCTTGTCGTCGGACGAGGGCGGGACCACCGTGAAGTCCACGGCCTTCTCGGCCGCCACGTTGCCCGCCTTGTCGCTCGCGCGATATCGGATCTTGTGGGTGCCGACCTGGTCGACGACCACGGGCGCCGTGTACGGCTGCCAGGCGCCGTCCGCCCCGACCGCGAACTCGGTCTTTTCGACGCCCGAACCGCCCTCGTCGGTCGCCGTCACCGAGACGGTGGCGGAACCGACGTACGCGCCGTCGGCGTTGGTCTGCCCCTCGACCTTCGCGGCGGTCTCGGGGGCCGTGGTGTCCTCGCCGCCGCCCTCGGTCACCACGAGGATGCCCTGCATCGAGCCGTGGCCGGGAATCGTGCAGTGGTAGCGGTAACGGCCGGGAGTGAGGGTGACCTCCGCCGTGTGCTTGCCGCCCTGGTCGTCGTTCGGGTTGGCCAGGATGTTCAGCGGTACGTCGTTGTTGTACTCGGGGTCGGACACGTCGAACGTCAACGTGTGCGGCATACCGGTGTTGTTGCCGGTCGCCTCACTGTTCTCGAAGACGATCGTCGTCGCACCCGCGACCGCCGTGGTGGGCGCGGATGCGTACTTGTCGATCGCGTTGTCCGCGGTCCAGGTCAGCGTCTGGGCCGCCGCCCGGCCCGGGTTGTCGGGCTGGCTCGCCGCCGTCGACGTCAGGCCGAGCACCATCAGGAGCGACGCGAACAGCGCCGTCCAGAGTCTTCGCTTGCGTACCGCGGGTATCGTCATCCCGCCCTCCTTGCCAGGTCCTTGGCGGCCGGTGTGGCCTCGCCGCCCGAGTAAGTGACGCGCCACAGCGCCGACTTGGAGTCCGAGGTGAAGAACCCGCGGCCGTAGTCGAGCACGTACAGCGAGCCGTCGGGGGCGAACTTCCAGTCCATGAGGTTCTTGATGCCGTCGTTGCCGATCGGGATGATCTTCTTCAGGGATTCGGCATGCGTGGGCAGGCCGCCGCTGCCGACCGTCTTCGGGTCGGTGAGGACCGCGTGCCGGGGCTGGTCGGCGTCGTAGAAGTCACCGACGAACCACTTGCCGTCCCAGTACGAAGGCCACTTGTCCGCGCTGGTGTTGGCCGCGTCGAAGCGGTAGACCGGGCCGTTCATCGTGGCCTGGCCGCCGCCCTTGAGCCACGGCAGGAGAATCTTCTGCTCCTCCGTCTTGTAGCTCGGGATGCCGTTCGCGTCGCGCGGGTAGTCGACGCCGCCGCCCTGCGGCGAGTACCAGATGTTGTTCGGCTCGGCGGGCGGGATGTTCACCAGGCCGTCGTTGTTGGGCGACTCGTTCTTCAGGTTCTTGCAGTCGTACCAGCCAAGCGGCTTCGTCGGGTCCGGCAGATTGCGGTCGCGGTAGGGCTGGTTGTTGCCCATGCAGTACGGCCAGCCGCGGTTGGATGCGTGCGTGATCGCGGCGAACGTGTCGTACTTCGCGGGACCCCAAGTCGTCGACGGCTGACCGGCGTCAGGACCGACCCAGCCCGCGTAGAGGGTGTCGGTCTTCTTGTCGACGGAGATGCGCGCCGGGTTCCTGACGCCCATCACATAGATCTCGCCGCGCGTCTTGCCGCCGCCCTCGTCCGGCTCCTTGCCCGTGAAGAGGTTGCCGTCGGGGAGCGTGTACGTCCCGTCGGCCTCCGGGTGGATGCGCAGGATCTTGCCGTTGAGGTTGTTGGTGTTGCCCGCCGTGCGGCGCGCGTCGGCGAAGGAGACGCCCTTGAAGTTGGGCTCCGGGTTGTTGCCCGAGTAACCGCTGCTGAAGCCCGAGGAGTTGTTGTCACCGGTCGCGACGTAGAGATTGCCCTTGGAGTCCCAGGCCATCCCGCCACCCGCGTGGCAGCAACTGTGGATCTGCACCGGCCACTTGAGCAGGACCTTCTCGCTCGCGAGGTCCAGCTTGTTCGTGGCCTGGTCGAGCGTGAAGCGCGAGACGTAGCGCTCGGCCATGTGCGTCTCACGGTTGATCTTCGAGTGGGGTGTGTAGTGCAGGTACACCCAGCCGTTCTGCTCGAACTTCGGGTCCAACTCGATGCCGAGCAGGCCCTCTTCGACCTTGATCAGCTCATCGCCGCCGCCCTTGTTGCCGAAGATGGTGAGCGCTCCGGCGAGGGTCGACTTCTTGGTCTTGGGGTCGTAGACGTGGATCTCGCCCTTGCCCTTGCCCATGTCCGGGTTGTTCCAGTCGGTGACGACCGGCTGTGAGGAGTCCGCGCCGCCCCGGCCGATGTAGAAAACCCGCCCGTCGGGCGCGGTGACCAGGCCGTGCGGCTCGCCGATCTGGTCGTTCTGGCCCGGCTGGTTGGCCTGGGTCAGACGCTGCGCCTTGTAGTTGGCGGTGATCGTCGACTTGCAGTCGGCGCGGGCGATGCGGGTGGTCCAGAGCAGGGCGCCGCGCAGGTGCTGGCGGAAGTCGGTCTCGTCGTACGAGGCCGCCGTGCCGCCCATGCCGGTGTAGAAGGAGCGCCCGCCGTCGTAGTCACGGCACCAGGAGACCGGGTGGTCGGCGCCGTTCTTGCTCGCGCCCGGCTGGTACGTCGACTCACGCACGCGGGCCACGGTGTGGACCTCGCCGGTCGGGTTCTTGGTCCAGTTCAGCCACTGGTCGGGGCGCTTCCACTGCAGGGGCAGGTCCTTGGTGGCCGGATTCTCCCGGTCGCCGACCTCGACGGTGGCGCGCTGCACGTTCGTCGGGCTTGAGTCGGCCGGGCGGGCGCCGATCAGACCGGTGAACCAGTTCGAGTACGGCTCGGCGCGGGCCGCGTCATGGATGCCGAGGAAACCGCCGCCCGCCTCCATGTAGGCCTCGAGGCCCGCCTCCTGCTCGGGGTCGAGGACGTCGCCGCCGCCGGTCAGGAAGGCGACGGCGTTGAACTTGCCGAGCTTGGCCTCGTTCGTGAAGACCGCCGGGTCGTCGGTCGCCTCGATCTTGAACCGCTGGGCGGCCGGTCCCGACAGGCCGATCTTCTCGATGGCCTCGATGCCGGCGTTCACGACCGGTGACTCGTCGCCGCCCGCGGCCGACCCGTGGAAGACCAGGACGCGCACGTTCGCCTGGCCGGGCGGCGACGGCAGGGACATCGTTGTCAACGGTGGCTCGGGAAAGGGCCGCGCGGTGGCGGCCTGTGTGGAGAGCGCGCCGGTGACCATGGCTCCGGAGAGCAGGGCGGCGGCCCAGGCGCGGCGCGAGCCGACCCGGTTGCGGTGCTGGTCCTGGTTGCGCATCTGGCGGTTCGGTCTGCGTCTGACTCTGCTCAACCCTCGTACAGCCAAGGGCTCTTGATGCGGTGTGAGCCGCATGAGTACACCCACCCCTCGTCGGTCACAGCAACAGGCGCGGATGAAGCTAGACCTCTTTTGGCCACTCGCCAATAGGTAACACTGGAATTCCGCGAACTTTGTCCTGCGTGTGGATAAACGAAGATCCCCCCGATACCGTGTGGCCGTCTCGGGGGCCACCTGCGCCCCGTCAGTCTCCGTACCGCAGTGGGGAGTTCGGCATGGACAGACGGAGCTTCAACCGGCGGATGCTCGTGGGCGGGGCCGTCGCGACGGCCGGTGTGACATCGTTGTCGCTGGCCACCGCGCCCGAGGCGAGCACGGCCGATGGGCCGAAGACCGCGCCGGCCGGCGGTGAGGTGCGCCGCATCAAGATGTACGCCGAGAAGCTGCCGGACGGGCAGATGGGCTACGGCCTGGAGAAGGGCAAGGCGTCCATCCCCGGCCCGCTCATCGAGCTGAACGAGGGCGACACCCTGCACATCGAGTTCGAGAACACGATGGACGTGAACGCCAGCCTCCACGTCCACGGCATGGACTACGAGATATCCAGCGACGGCACCAAGCACACCAAGAGCGATGTCGAGCCGGGCGGCATGCGGACCTACACCTGGCGCACGCATGCGCCGGGCCGCCGCAAGGACGGCACCTGGCGCCCCGGCACCGCGGGCTACTGGCACTACCACGACCACGTCGTCGGCACCGATCACGGGACGGGCGGTGTGCGCAAGGGGCTCTACGGCGCGCTGATCGTGCGCCGCAAGGGAGACCTTCTCCCGGACAAGACCTTCACGATCGTCTTCAACGACATGACGATCAACAACAAGGCGGGTCACGACAGCCCCAACTTCGAGGCCACGGTGGGTGATCGGGTCGAGTTCGTCTCGATCACGCACGGCGAGTACTACCACACGTTCCACGTGCACGGTCACCGCTGGGCGGACAACCGCACCGGCCTGCTGACCGGCCCCGACGACCCCAGCCAGATCCTCGACGACAAGATCACCGGGCCGGGTGACTCGTTCGGCTTCCAGGTCATCGCGGGGGAGGGGGTGGGGGCGGGCGCCTGGATGTACCACTGCCATGTGCAGAGCCACTCCGACATGGGGATGGCGGGGCTCTTCCTGGTGAAGAAGGCGGACGGGACGATCCCGGACTATGAGCCGCATCATGCTTCGGGGGCGGCGAAGGAGTCTTCCGGGGACGCGAAGAATTCCGGGGACTCCGGACACGATCACGGCTAGAGGTCGCGCAAGGCCTCCAGGAGCGCGGCGAGCAGCTCCGCCCGGTCGTACGCGTCGGGGCGCCGCGCCGCAGGGCGCCGGTGACGCTGTGCGCACGCATCTCCGGGTCGTGCTCCAGGAGACCGACGAGGCCCTCGATGGCACGGCTCTCCTCGGGGGGAGCCCCCGTCACGAGCGGGTCGAGGCCGCTGTGCTTCGTGAACATCCCGACAGCCTGGATGCCGTGTCACCGAGGCACGACGGGCCGTCTTCGCGTCACACGCCGAGCGCGCTGATGTCGAGGACCGTCCAGGCGGTGTACGGCTCTTCCTGTACGTAGATTCGCGGGCCACGGCTGACGGTCCTGCGGTGCCCGAGCGGGCGGCCGTCGGGCGTGACGATGCGCCCGGTAGCGTACGGCCGGACCTTCTCATGCCTGAGCTCGGCGTCGACGAGCCGGTCACGCTCGTCCCCGTACCCGCCAAGGAAGGTCACCCGGCCCTCGTGCACGGCCAGCGCGGTGGCTCCCGCCAAGTCGTTGGCGCGCTGCCGCGCCGCCCGGCCGGGGCGGACCTCCAGGAGGGCGAAGTCGCTGTAGGCGCAGACCCAGACCGCATCTTCGGCCACGTTGAGCGCGTAGCAGTCGTAGATCTCGCTCGCGCCCTCCGCCGCCTCGTACGCCCACAGGGGCTCGCCTTCGGCACTCCAGCACCGCAGGCCCGGGTGGCTGAGCTCGTCGTCCCCGAACACTCCTTCGTCGAAGTAGCCGACCCACAACCGGCCCGCCTGGTCGGCCAGCAGATCCTCGACGGCGTCCCCGACGCGGAAGGCCCACGATTCCCGCCCGAGCGGGTCGAAGATCTGCACGTGCTGCTCCGACCTGCGGCTGCGCGCGTCCGCCACGACGAAGCCCCCGTCGGGCAGCGCGTCGATCCGAGGGAACCGTGCCCGCACCGCGTTCAGCTCCGTCGCGTGGTCCCGGCCGTCGGTGTCGAGGGTGACGACCACCGCGTCGTACGGCTTCATCGCGCCACGTCCGGGCCCCGGTTCGCGCGCGGTGAGGAGCCAGTGGGCCTGGCCGAAGGCGTCGACGGTGCTGTGTGCGATGTGGCGGTCGTGGAACCGGCGGGGCAGCCGTGCGTACGGGGTGAGCAGTGTCTCCCGTGTGCCGGGTGGTGTACGGGGCTGCGTGGTCGGCTGCGTGCCGTGCTCGGCGTCGGCCTTTCTGGTCGTCATGTGGAGATCGTGTAGGACGCGCCGATCCGCGCGCCATCCCTTTACCCAGAGGTCCACGTTGGGTGTACTCCTTGTACGCCTCATCCATGCGCCTCATCCATGCGCCTCATCCATGCACCGCACCCGTACGCCCCCTGTGCGCATCACGCCGCCAACTGCCATTCAAGGGAGTCGAGTTGAGCAAGGACAGCGTGTACGACTACGTCATCGTCGGTGCAGGTTCCGCGGGATGCGTCCTCGCCGCTCGGCTCTCCGAGGATCCCGCGGTGCGGGTGGCGCTCGTCGAGTCGGGGCCACGCGACCGGAAGCCCGAGATCCGCATCCCGGCGGCCTTCCCGAAGCTGTTCAAGACGCCCTACGACTGGGACTACTCCACCGCGAAGCAGGCCGCGCTCGACGGGCGGGAACTGTACTGGCCGCGCGGCCACACTCTGGGTGGCTCGTCCTCGATCAACGCCATGATGTGGGTGCGCGGCCACCGCGACGACTACGACGCCTGGGGCGAGGCCGCGGGGCCCGAGTGGTCCTACGACGAGTTCGAGCCCTACTTCCGGCGCGCCGAGCGGTGGTCGGGCGGGGCTGGTGCGTCAGGTGCGGACAGTGTCTACGGGAGCGACGGGCCGCTCTGGATCTCCCCGCCCCGGGCTCTCAACCCGATCACCACGGCGTTCCTCGACGCCTGTCGTGACGCGGGCCTGCGCGAGCTGACGGAACTGAACGAGCCCGACCACAGCGGCTTCTCGCCCACCCCGGTCAACCAGCGCCGGGGCCGCCGCTGGAGCGCCGCCGACGGTTATCTGAAACCGGCGAGGCGCCGCCGCAATCTGCACATCCTGACCGAAGCCCGGGTCCGCAGGCTGGAGTTCGACGGGACGCGCGTGGCCGGTGTCATCGCCGACGGTGTCCCCGGGAAGCTGATCGCCCGCCGCGAGGTGATCCTCAGCGCGGGCGCCATCGGCTCCCCGCAGCTCCTTCAGGCCTCCGGCGTCGGTGATCCGGACGACCTCTCGAGGGCGGGCATCGAGACACGCGTGGAGTCCCGGGGCGTGGGCCGCCACCTCCAGGACCACCTCGCGTACGCGGTCACCATGCGCTGCCCGCAGCCCATCACGCTGACCGGCGCGGACTCCCTCGCCAATGTCGGCCGGTTCCTGGCCGGCGGACGCGGCCCGCTCACGTCGAACGTCGCCGAAGCCGTCGCCTTCATCAGGACGAGGCCCGAACTGACGGCACCGGACATCGAGTTGATCTTCGCTCCGGCCCCCTACGTCAACCACGGCCTGACCCCGCCCACCGAACACGGCATCACCATCGGGGTGGTGCTGCTCCAGCCGGAGAGCGAGGGCCGGATCACGCCGAAGGGTCCGGGAGTCGGCACCGCGCCGCTCATAGACCCCGGCTATCTGACGGCGGAGCCCGACATCCGTACGCTCCTGGCCGGGGTGCGCCGCGCGGAGGAACTCCTCGCGGGCCGCGCTCTCGCCCCGTACACGTCGGGCCCGTTGGAGCCGCATCCGGGCACGGTCGACGACGCGACCCTCGCCCGGACGATCCGCGGGGCGTCCGAGACCCTCTACCACCCGGTCGGCACCTGCCGGATGGGCAGCGACGAGGCGTCGGTCACCGACCCGGCGCTGCGGGTGCGGGGAGTGACGGCGCTGCGGGTCGTGGACGCCTCGGTCATGCCGCGGATCACGCGCGGCCACACGCACGCCCCCACGGTGGCGCTCGCGGAGAAGGCGGCCGAGCTGATCAGGGCGGACGCGCGGAGGTGACGGGGGCAGGAGGTGTCTCCCCGCCCCGCCCGCCGGTCGTATCCTGACCGGCGCACACCAGCGAGCCGCCCCCGAGGAGCCCCACGTGACCGAGCCGTCGAGCGCCGCCCCGCGCCCCACTCTGGAGGCGGTGGCAGCCCGGGCCGGAGTCTCCCGGGCCACGGTGTCCCGTGTCGTCAACGGCGACGTGGGCGTACGCGAGGTGCTCGCGGAGAAGGTCAGGCAGGCGGTCGCCGAGCTCGGCTACGTACCGAACCGCGCCGCGCGCAGCCTGGTGACCCGCCGCCATGACGCGGTGGCCGTGGTGATCGCCGAGCCGGAGACGCGGGTCTTCGCCGACCCGTTCTTCGCCCTGCAACTGCGGGGCATCAGCAAGGAGTTGACGTCGCGTGACGTCCAGCTGGTGCTGCTGCTCACGGAGGGGCGGGACGATCACGAGCGGGTCGGCCGCTATCTTTCCGGCGGTCATGTGGACGGCGCCCTCGTCTTCTCCCTGCACCTGGACGATCCGCTGCCGGGCATCATCCAGGGCGCTGGGGTGCCGACGGTGTTCGGGGGCCGTCCGGGGTGGCCGGAGGGGACGGTGACCTCTCCGTACGTCGACTGCGACAACCGCGGCGGGGCGCGGGAAGCGGTCCGCCACCTGGTCTCGCTCGGCCGCACCCGCATCGCGCACATCACCGGCGCGCTCGACCAGACGTCGGCGGTGGACCGCCTCGACGGCTTCCGCGACGTCCTGCCGGATGCGGGGGAGAGGTTCGTCGCGCAGGGCGATTTCACCCCGGCGGGCGGCGAGCGCGCGATGCGCGAGCTCCTGGACCGCGTCCCTGACGTGGACGCGGTCTTCGCCGCCAACGATCTGACGGCGTCGGGTGCGCTGCGGGTGCTCCGGGAGCGGGGGAAGCGGGTGCCGGAGGACGTCGCGGTGGTGGGCTTCGACGACATGCTCGCGGTGGCCGAACAGGTGGACCCGCCGCTGACCACGGTGCGACAGGACATCGAGGAGATGGGCCGGTTGATGGCCCGGATGCTGCTGGCACGCGGCGAGCTGCCGACGGAGAGCGTCGTCCTGCCGACGGAACTGGTGCGTAGGGGGTCGGCGTAGGGGCCCGTATTTTCCCGGCCCCGGCCCCTCCCCGGCGGCCCGAGGCTCAGGGGCTGAGGGCCTCAGGGATCCGATAATCCCACGAACGAGTGCCCTCGTTACCCCGCACGGTCCACCCGCGTTTTTGCCGCGCGGTGACCGGGTGAGGCTCGCTTCAGCACTTCCCCTCATCCGGAGGTAACACCATGCGCAAGTGCGCGATCCTGGCAGCAGCGGCCTTCGCCGCGGTCACCGTCATCGGCGGGGCCGGCTCCGCCGTCGCCGCCGACCCCGGCCCCGGCGCCTACGCCGAGGGAACGGCTCAGAACTCGCCCGGGGTCCTCAGCGGCAACCTCCTGCAGGTCCCCGTCGACATCCCCATCAACGCGTGCGGCAACTCCCTGAACCTCGTCGGCGCCCTCAACCCGGCCGCCGGCAACAACTGCAAGTAGGTCCCCGGACCGCCACACGCCACACCGCCCCGTCGCGACCAGTTGCGACGGGGCGGTGTGCGTACGGGAGGTCCCGGCCGGGCCGCTAGGCCCCGACACTCACCGTGAACCTCCGCGGATTCCCGTCGTGCGCCGCCCCGGACACATCGGGCTCGCCGTCCGGCCGGACATCGTCGTACGGGAACGCGTATCCGATGGGCGAGTTCGCGTGCACCACTCGCGCCCAGTGGTTGGTCACCGCGCCCTTGTAGTAGTCCCCGGCGCCGGCGCCGTTGGGCTGCTCCGCGTGCGTCAGCATGATGCTCCGGTTGAACCCTGCCGCGAGCCGCGCGAGCAGGCCCTTCTTGTCGTCGGAGTCTCCGGGGTTGTTGGTGAAGGGACCGTGGTTGCAGGTGAAGATGTCCTTCGAGGTCGGCTTCGAGAACGTGTGCCCGCCGTTGAACGTCAGCGTGTCGCCGCTGACCCGGCCCGTGAACACACCCCGGCCACCCTGAAGGTCGATCTTCAGGTCCGTGCTCCGGTACTTCTCCCACGCCTCGTCGATGTAGCTGTTCCACACGTCCCGGAACGGCATCTCATTGGGGCGGTCGAAGTAGGGGGCCATGAGGTTCTGGGGCGAGATGACGCGCAGTACGTCGCCGCCGTCGCCGCGGATCACCAGATCACCCCAGGGCTGCCCGTCCTTCTCCCCTTGGGCGACGAGGTCGGAGGCGATCTTGTCGACGGCGCCGTCCGGCAGCGGGGCCACCGTGTGCTTGGCGTCGCCCTCCAGGGTCAGGCCGATGGGGAGGGCCGTGACGAGGTCCACGTAGCTGATGTTGGCGTACAACTGCGAGCTGTTGAAGGTGAATTCACAGAACGACCAGGTGCGCCCGTAGTTGGCGTCCTCCTTGGTCGCGAAGGCGGGCTCGACGAGCGAAGGACCCGGGTTGAGGAAGAAGTCCAGCTTGTCGTCCCGCACGAAATAGACGCGGGCGCCGAACATTTGAGGCAGCGTCAGGATCTTCGGCGCGGAGCCCGCGGCGCCGAGCGGAATCGCGCAGTCGACGGGCAGCGGGGTCTGCGGTGCCGACGGTGAATCGGGCCGGTAGACACCGCCGTCCGGCTTCAGCAGGACCCAGCGGTCGGTGCCCTGCTCGTGTCCGGTGACGTAGGCCCGCACCTCGCCGGGCAACGACTTGTTCTGGAGGGCGAGTTCGCAGGTCGCGGGGGCTGCCTTGGCGCCGGGGCTGAGGGCGCTTCCCCAGACGGGGTAGGTGAGGGCTCCGGCGGCACCGGCGGCAGTGGACAGGAACACTCGACGCGATATCACGGAAGGTCTCCCGGGATGGGTGTGTGGGGGGATGTTGTGCGGCCGTGGTGGCTGTGGGGGGGTGGCTGGCCGTGTGGTGCGACCACTGTCGCGGCGGCGAATTCGAGCGTCAAGAGTTGTGACTGAGAGCGCTCTCAGAATCTTGTTTCCTTCACAAGGTGGCAGCATGCGCGCACTGTCAGTGCCGGGTGTCAGACTCAGGGGGACGGAAGAGAGATACGACAAAGGAGTCGATCATGCTCAATAACCGTTATGTCGTGGGCGCCCCGACGTGGGTGGACCTCGGCACCCCGGATCTGGAAGGCGCCCATGCCTTCTATCGCGCGCTCTTCGGGTGGGAGTTCCAATCGGGCGACGCGCAATTCGGTGGGTACGGCATGTATCAGGCGGACGGGAAGACGGTGGCGGGCGCCATGACCGTCACCGCCGACCAGGCGCCTCCGGCCTGGACGATCTACTTCAAGACGACCGATGCGGACGCGACGGCCAAGGCGGTCGAGCAGGCCGGCGGCAGCACGGTGTACGAGGTCATGGACGTCGGCGACCTCGGCCGCATGGCGGTCTTCAGCGACGCCCAAGGGGTCGGCTTCGCCGCGTGGCAGCCGGGCACGAACAAGGGCCTCGACCTGGTCGACGCGCCGAACAGCATGTGCTGGACCGAGCTCTACACCCCGGACATCAAGGCGGCCCAGGAGTTCTACGGCTCCGTGTTCGGCTGGGGCAGCACCACCCAGGCCTTCGAGGGCGGTTCGTACACGATGGTGCACCCCGCCGGCGGCACGGAGAACGACATGTTCGGTGGCCTGTGGCCGCTGTCCGAAGCCCCGGAGGAGGCCGAGGCCGGGCCGTACTGGACTCCGTACTTCCAGGTGACCGACATGGACGCGGTGCTCGCCAAGGTCGCGCCGGCCGGGGGCACGGTGCGGGTGCCACGCATGGACCTCGCGGGCGTCGGCAGCTTCGCCAAGCTCGCCGATCCGTCCGGTGCGCGGTTCGCGCTGATGCAGCCGGAGGCGCCGAGCGCGGGCTGAGAGCCGGGGGTTGCACAGGCCGAGGGCTTCGCGGGCCGTGGAGGCCGCGGCCGCCGTCCTGCACCGTCCGGCCACGCCGGGCGATGCAGGGCGGGACCGGAGCGGATAAACGGAGTCGTCGCGTCCAGTACCTGAACCCGCCGCGAACGTTTCGCCGCGTCCCCCGCGGGCAATCAGGAGGAGCCTGAAACAGCGCATGTCACGGCGTTGATCGTTCGTTGATCGCTTGTTTCGCGCGCCCTGCCAGCATCGGTGGCATGCAGATCCACATGACAGCCGAGCCGGAACTCGCCTGGCAGGAGCAGGCCCTGTGCGCCCAGACGGGATCCGAGTTCTTCTTCCCGGAACCGGGCAGCTCGGTGCGCGAGGCCAAGTACATCTGCCAGCTCTGCGAGATGCGCCCGGCGTGCCTCGAGTACGCCCTGGCCCATGACGAGCGGTTCGGCGTCTGGGGCGGGCTCTCGGAGAAGGAGCGGCTCAGCCTCAGGCGCACCTGACCTCTCGCGGGTACGCGACCGCGCTCGCGCCCTGTCCTCAGGCTTCAGGCGTAGGTGACCGTGAACCTCCTCGTCCCCGCCGGAATGTGCACGTCGTCCCCCGTCACCGTCAGATCGCGGCCGTCCGCCGTGACCGCGCGCACCGGGCCGAACCGGCACGGATAGACGTACCGCACATGCTCGGGCGCCCGCGTGATGTCCACGGTCACCTTCCGGCCGCCCGCGTCATGGGTGAGCCGGTAGCCGAAGGGCGTGCCGAACAGGTTCGGGGCGTCGTCGACGGCTACCGACGCACTGTCCGGCACCCAGTGGGGACGTACGCCCGGCGCGATGTAGAGATGCGGGTCCCGGTCCTCGTCGGCCTCGAAGAAGAGGATGTCGCGGATCAGGAGCAGATACTCGGCCGCCGCCCAGCCGTGCGGGATGTCCCCCATGTACCAGTGACGGGAGGGGACTTCGCGGTAGTCGGAGGCGATGGGGAAGGCGTGCTGCTCGTTCCAGGCGCCCAGCGCCACCGCTCGGTCCTCGGTCCGCGGCAGTGAGGCGCCCACGATCCAGCCGAGCAGCGCGTCCGTCCGCTCGACGTCGCCGGACAGCAGGTAGGCGTGCGCCAACTGCGTGGTGAGGTAGGGGCCGTAGGTGTTCCAGGCCGCCTCGTGGCGGTAGCCGCCGGTCACGAAGTGCGTGTACATCGTGTCGAGTGTCCAGCGGGCCGCCCGGTCGATGTCCTCGCCCAGCTTGCTGCCCATGTGCAGTCGCAGCGGGTGGAAGAACGCCGCCGTGCCGATCATCGTCGAGTCGAGCCTGCCGACGTCACCGGGTCCGGTCGGGATGTACGTCTCCCAGGCCCCGCGCTTGCGCTGCTCCTCCAGGACCCAGCGCACCGAGGCGGCCGTGGCCCGCTTCAAGTCGTCGAACGCGCCCCAGAGTTCGGGGACATCGGGAGACCCGATCCGTTCCGCGAGCCGCGCGGCCTCGTACAGTCCGGCGAGGCCCCACAGGTCGTCCCAGTAGTGCGGCTTGTCGCGCTCGCCGAGGTGCTCGGCGCTCCAGCCGCTGTGCAGCAGGCCGTACTGATCGCGGTTGTCACGCAGCCACCGGGCGCCGTCGATGACGTACGGCGTGTAGAGCTTCGCGCCCAACGCGGTGGACCTGCCGTGTGTCCGGTCGAAGCGGCCGATCGCCCACAGCGCCTGGCCGTTGCTGTCCCACTCGCGGTCGTTCTTCTCGTGCGGCCCGCCGTAGAAGCCGTACTCGGCACAGGGCCCGATCCGGCCCGTGCCGCGGTTGAACTTGAGCGGGTAGTGGGTGCCCAACTGGCGTTCGGCCAGGGCCGCGTCGCCGACCAGTGAGCACGCAGTGGCCTCGACGGACGAGTCACGGATCCAGAAGGAGTCGTACACCGTCGGGCCCGGATGGATCTCGCCGTGGTCGGAGAGGATCAGGAGCTGTGAGCGGCACTGGCGGAACTGGTCCGCCAAGTGTGCGACGGGCTGCGGGAGTTCGGGCTGCAAGCCCTGCGCGATCAGCTTGCCCGTCCAGAAGACGCGGTTGGCCTCCTCCAGAGCGGCGGCGGGAGTGGCCCTGATCTCCGCCAGATCGGCGACTCCGCTGTACTGGTCGACCGGAAGCCGCACGTCGAGCTCGAACAGCTCGTCGTCCGCGACCCGGTAGGGCCAGGCGAACGCCGCGCTGCACAGTCCCGCGATCTGGTCCTGCGCCTGCGTCGCGCCGTTCAGTTTGCCGCCCATGACGAGGTCGTGGAACGGGTTGCGGGTCAGATAGGAATCCGGGTCGTGCGTGAAATCCGGGTTGCCGTACACGCCGTACTGCTCGGGAGCCGTGTCGAACACCGGGCCCCAGCCCGTGTTGGTCTCCACGCGCCCCTCATCGGGCAGATGGCGCAGGAAGGTCAGGCGCCGGTCGGTGATCTGGCGGCCGTTGCGGTCGTGCCGCTGGAAGCCGCTCGGCCCCGCGGGCAGGACGGCCGCGCACAGCCAGCCCTCGCGCGGCTGCCCGGTCGCGCTGCCCACGGTCAGGCGGGTCACGACGAGGTCCCGCTGCCGGGGGCCGATGGCCGTCCCGAAGGTCCGCTGCACGAACTCGGTGCCGTCAGCGGTGCGGAACGTCGTCAGGACCACCGGCAGATGGGGCGCCTCCATGCGCTGGCCGACGGCCCCGGCGTCCGTCAGCTGCGGCAGCCGGACGGCGCCGGTCGACGGCGAGTAGAGGAAGAAGGACAGGCAGTACTTGTCGTAGACCGGCTCGATCTCGCCCGCCTGCCCGATCAGGGACTCCTGGCGGTGGTCCTTGACGCCCACCATGTGCCAGTAGCGGTACAGGGCATTGGAGGCGAAGGCGGCCTCCTTGGACTCGTACGTTCCCGCGTCGAAGTCGTCGCTCCAGCTCCGGAAGGCCGCTTGCGCCCACCAGGGAACGGGATAGGGCACTTGGGCCCGCCCCGCCCAGCCGCGCCACATGACCTCGTAGAACATCCACTCATGGGTCTGTGCCATGGGTTCCACCCCCGCTGCCCACCGTTGCACCGGGACGGGCGGCCGTAAATCCGTTCGGCACGTCGGTACTCGCGCGGTTACGATCCGGGAGCGCGGGCGGGCCGAACACTCCAGGTCCGGGCGTGTGCGGGGTCCTGTAGAGCAGAGGCAGACTCGCCGCCATGGCATGGCGGACACGCCGGTTCGAATCCGGCCGGGACCACGAGCGGACGGCACGGGCGGGCGGGGACGGATGAGTGAGAGCGGCGGGATCAGCGAGGCGGACCTCGCGGTCTTCCACGACGTGGTCGGCAAACTCCGCGAGCTGCCGGTCGACGACCCCGTGCGGCTGCGCGCCGAGCAGGTCGCCGCGTCCTTCGCCCGTGACGGACGGCTGCGCAGGCGCAAGGCGCGCGGGGCCGAACTCTCCG
>NZ_BAAAUG010000034.1:19039-32347 GCF_039533825.1 Streptomyces rectiviolaceus | reverse complement strand
CCCTCGGAGGCGCTGCGCCCGTCGTCGGCCGCGGCTCCGCCCCCCGAACAGCCCGTGGCGACGGCCATGAGACCCACCGCCGCGGCCGTGATGGCCGCCACCGCCACCGGGGCCGACGACCGCCGTGAGGACGCGCCGCAGGTCGCCGAGGCCCCGGTGGGTGCCGCGGGGGTCTTCCGGCGGCCACGGCCCTGCTATGTCTGCAAGGCTTCGTATCGACAGGTCGACTCCTTCTACCACCGGCTCTGTCCCGCCTGCGCCGCCGACAACCGCGCCCGGCGCGCGCTCGGCACCGACCTGAGCGGGCGACGCGCGCTGCTCACCGGGGGCCGCGTGAAGATCGGCTTCCAGCTGGCCCTCATGATGCTGCGCGACGGCGCCGAACTCCTGGTCACCAGCCGCTTCCCGCACGACACGGAGCGGCGCTTCCGCGCGGTTCCCGGCAGTGAGAAGTGGCTCGACCGGCTCACGGTGCTCGCCGTGGACCTGCGGGACCCGCGCCAAGTCCTCGGCCTGTGCGAGGAGTTGCGCCACGAGGGCGAGCCGCTGGACATCCTGGTGAACAACGCGGCGCAGACGGTCCGTCGGCCGCCCGAGTCGTACGCGGCGCTCGCGGCGGGGGAGTCGGCCGAGCTGGCCGCCGGGGCCCGTGGCGCGCCCGGGTTCCGGCCGATGCGGGCGCTGCAGGGCACCGACGCGACGCAGGGCGCGCTCGCCCTGATCCTGCGCGAGGCCGATCTCCCTCGCGGGTCCGATCTCCTTCGTGAGGCCGACGAGGCGGGCCTGCTGCCCGATCCCTCGCCGGAGAACTCCTGGTCCGCCCGGCTCGGTGACCTCGACCCGGCCGAGGTCCTGGAGACCCAGCTGGTCAACGCGCTCGCCCCGGCGCTGCTCTGCGACCGGTTGCTGCCGCTGCTGCTCTCCTCGCCGCGCCCCCGCACGTACATCGTCAATGTCACGGCGGTCGAGGGCCGCTTCGCGGTGCGCAACAAGACGGCCGGGCATCCGCACACGAACATGGCCAAGGCCGCCCTGAACATGCTCACCCGCACGAGCGCGGCCGAACTCGCCGAGCGCGGCGTGCACATGTGCGCCGTCGACACCGGCTGGATCACCGACGAGAACCCCGCCCCCAAGAAGGACCGCATCGCCGGCGCGGGCTTCCGCACGCCCCTCGACGTGGTGGACGGCGCGGCCCGCATCTACGACCCGATCGTGCGGGGCGAGGCGGGCGCGCCGGTCTCGGGGGTCTTCCTCAAGGACTACGAGGAGGCCGAGTGGTGAATGCGGCTCGCTGAGCGGTCTGCCGAGGGCCCGAAGCCAGAGGGTACGATGCGTCCCAAGGGCGGGGTCGTAGCGCAGAGGCAGTCGCGCCGGTCTCCAAAACCGGAACACGCTGGTTCGACTCCAGCCGCCCCGCCCCCTCACCTCAGCAAATCGCTGTCCCCGGGCCGGTCCCGCCAGGCAGAATCCGCGCATGGCCCAGCCCGATAAGACCGCCGCCCGCTATCTGCTCTCCGACCTCGATCCCCTGCCGTATCCGCGGCGGATGCGTGAGATCGCCGAGAGCGCCCGGGACTTCGCGGGGCGCGGCGCGCTGCGGTCCGTCCTGGAGGAGCTGGAGAGCGGCGGTCCGTACGAGCGAGGGGTGGCCATCGTGCTCGCCTGCGCCGGAGGCGACGCCGAGTGGACAGGCGCGCGGATCGCCGACCCCGACCCCTTCGTGCGAGGTCATGCGCTGCGGGTCGCGGAGAGCCACGGCGTGCCGGACGCCGCCTTCGAGGCCGCGCTCGACGATGCCCCCGAAGTGGTGCGGCGGCAGTTGCTGCGCGCGATCGTCGCCGGGCGCCGCACCGCGCTCGCCGATCGCGTCATCGGCCCGCTGCGGAGCGAGTGGGGTGACGGGGAGGCGGCCAGGCTGCTGCCCGGTTGCTCGGACCCCGTGGTGGAGCGGCTGCTGCCGGGGCTCTTCCATGCCGTACGGGGGTGGCGGCCCTTGGTGAAGCGGCACGCGGGTGTGCTGCTCGATGTCGCGGCGCGCGAGCTCGGCGCGCTGCCCGAGGCGCTGCGGGACGGGTGGTGGCAGCGGTACGCGAAGGGGATCGCGGCAGCCGCGGATTCGGAGCCGGTGCGGGTGCTCGACCTGCTCGACCGGTTCGCGCCCAGCGCGTTCCCTCATCAACTCCGCTCACGTCTTGGCGTATTGGCCGACGCGGCTCCGGGGCGTCTCCTCACGATCCTCGCCGGACCCTGGGGGTGGCCGCTGCGGCGCAGTGGCGCGCTCACGACCTCCGTGCTGCGCAAGCTCGCCCGCTCGGGCGCTCCCGAACTCCTCACGTACGCCCGTACCGTCGCCGACGACTCCGCCGACCTCGCCCGGCTGATGCTCGCCCACGCGCCCGTGGAGCGTGCCGCCGTCCACGCGCGCGCCGTCGAGGGGCGTGGGGCGGGGTTCGTCGACGTCGACGGGGTCCTCCTCGGCGCGCTGCCGCGCAGTGCCGTGGCCGACGAAGCGCGACGGATGGCCGCGCGGGCCAAGGAGCGGGGCGGACACTGGAGTTCGGTGCTGCTCGCCGAGTCCTTCCTGCCCTGCGCCGAGGTGCGCGAGCGGCTCGTCGCGGCGACCCGGCGGCCCGCGGCCGACGACCGTGCCGAGGCGTGGCCGCTGCTCGTCCGCAACGCCGCACGCTCCGGCGAGACGGCCCAAGTCACCGCCGTTCTCGAAGAGATGACCCGGCTCGCGAACGAGCAGGATCCGGTGCGGTCCGCCGCCCTGTCGGCGCTCGCCGAGACCCGGCCCGCCCTCTTCGGGGCCGAGGCCGAACCGTTCCTCGACCGGATCTCCGCGGACGCCGTCGCGGCCCGCGACTCCTCGCACGGCACCCGCGGCAGCCTCAGCCGCCTGGCCGTCGCCGTACTGCGTGAACACGCGGCGGGCGGACAGCGGGAGTTGGTGAACTGGGCGCTGCGCACCCTCGTCCGGATCTCCGGCAACACCGGCGGCGCCGACCTCGGACGCCTCGACCACACCCTGCGCCGCGGCCAGGAGCACGCCGTGTTCGAGGCGCTGCGTCCCTGGATCGAGGCCGGGGCGGAGAAGGCCGACTACAGCCTCGCCTTCGCGCTGGCCCGCGCGGTCGGCCGACGTGCCGCCGGGATGCGGGAGCTGCAGGAACTCCTGTGGCAGGCCATCCGGTTCGGCAGCAACGCGACGGTGTCGCGCGCGATCGACCTGTGGCTCGACCCGCCCGCGACCCGTGACGAACGCGTCGCCCGCGTCCTGGCACAGGAGCCGTCGACGGGCGTGCTCTCCCCGGTCCACTCCGTCCTGTGCGCCCGCCGCACGGACCTGCTCGACCAGCTCCTGTCCGGTACGCCGCCGTACGGGCGGTTCCTGACCAAGGGTGCGGCATGGACCGTGCCGGCCGACGCCCTCCAGATCCGCCGCTGGCTACCACGTCAACAGGAGGCGCTGGCACGGCAGTTGGCGCACGCGGCGAGCGACGCGGGTCTTCCGCAGTGGGACCGCGCCGCGGCGATCGCGCGCGGCGCGGGCATCCCCGGCGCGGGGGATGAGCTGGTCCGCCGCTGGACCGGATCGTCCGACACCGTGCTCGCCGAGGCGGCCCTGGGCGCCCTCGCCCACGTCACGCGCCCCGGGGACGCGCTGCCCGAGCTGCTCGCGCACGCGGGGGGTGAACGGGCGCGGGTCGCGGTGTACGCGGCGACGCGGGCGTCACGGCATGTCCCGCCGTCCCGGCTCGCGGCGCTGTTGCGGGAGGTCCTGTGCGGCCCCGGCAAGAAGGTGACAAGCCGCAAGGAGGCCGCACGTCTCGCCGCCGTCCGGCTGCCCGCGCCCCAGGCGGCGGCGCTGCTCGGCGACGCCTATGAGGCGCTGGACGCCCACCGCGACGTACAGGCGGCGTGTGTCGCCTTCGCGGGCGGGCTGCTCGGTGAAGAGCGCGTGTGGGGGCTGCTGCGGGATGCGGCCGGGGGTGAGGCGGTGCTGCGGACGGCTGTGCTGCGGGTGCGGCCGCTCGATCTGGCGGAGGGACACCGGGAGCGGTACGCGCGTCTCGTGCGCGAGGTGGTCGGCACGGACGACGACGAGGCGGCGGGCCTCGCGCTTGCCGCCCTTGCCCGGTGGGCCCCGTGGTCGCCGGACGCGGCATCGGTCCTCGCGGACGCGGTCGCGGACCTTGACCGGCGGGCCACATGGCAGGTGGCCGCGCGGGGCCTGGTGACGGCTGCGGCGACCGCGCCGCGTGGCGCAGAGGCGTTGTGCGGGGCGCTTGCGGCGCTGGCGGATTCCGATGCGCCTGTGCCGCAGGACCGGGACCTTCCCGCGCGGCGGCGGATCGAGTACGTGGCGCAGACGCTGGCAGACGCCGACGAGGCGTACCGGGCTGTCGCACTCCGCGCGGGCGAGCTTCTTGCCGGGTACGGGGATTTCGTGCCGCAGGCCGCTGAGGTGCTGGCCGGTGCGGTCGCGCTGGACGCGGAGCCCGCCGAGGTGGCTCGGGCCCTGTCGCGGCTCGCCCGGCTGCACGAGGGGCGTCCCGCGCTGGCGGTGCGGACCGCCGAGACGCTGGGGGAGCACCTCGGCGACTTGGAGCGAGCGGCGGACACGGCCCCGCTGCTGCCCGTCGCCCGCATCCTCACCGAGGACGGCGGCCACGCGTCGGGTCTCTTCGCCGTGGCGGCGGTGGAAGCCCTGGGCGAGCGGACGGACTGGGCGGGCCGGTGGCGGGACGTGCTGGTGTCCCTGCGGGGTCACGGCGTCCCGGACGTACGGGACGCCGCGCTGAGGGTGTGCACGTCCTACGAGTGACCTGCGGGATGTTCGGTCGGCCCGCAGGTCAGGGGGGCCTACTTGCCCCGCGCAGCCATCCGCGCCTTGCGAGCGGCCAGCTTCTCGTCGAACTTGCTGGCCTCGGTGTCGAGCCCGTTCATGTACAGGCCGAGCTCCTCCTGCGCCTTGAGACCCTCGGGGCCGAGCCCGCCGATCTCCATGACCTTCAGGTAGCGAAGCACGGGCTGGATCACGTCGTCGTGGTGGATGCGCATGTTGTAGATCTCGCCGATCGCCATCTGCGCGGCGGCCCGCTCGAAGCCGGGCATGCCGTGTCCGGGCATCCGGAAGTTGACGACGACGTCGCGCACGGACTGCATCGTGAGGTCCGGGGCGAGCTCGAAGGCCGCGCCCAGGAGGTTGCGGTAGAAGACCATGTGCAGGTTCTCGTCGGTGGCGATGCGCGCCAGCATGCGGTCGCAGACCGGGTCGCCCGACTGGTGGCCCGTGTTGCGGTGCGAGACGCGGGTCGCGAGCTCCTGGAAGGCCACGTACGCGACCGAGTGCAGCATCGAGTGCCGGTTGTCGGACTCGAAGCCCTCGGCCATGTGCGCCATGCGGAACTGCTCGAGCTTGTCCGGGTCCACGGCGCGCGAGGCCAGGAGGTAGTCGCGCATCACGATGCCGTGGCGGCCCTCCTCGGCGGTCCAGCGGTGCACCCAGGTGCCCCAGGCGCCGTCGCGGCCGAAGAGGGATGCGATCTCGTGGTGGTAGCTGGGGAGGTTGTCCTCGGTCAGGAGGTTGACGACGAGGGCGATCTTGCCGATGTCGGTCACCTTGGACTGCTCGGGCTCCCAGGCCTCGCCGTCCTCGAAGTAACCGGGGAAGTTCCGGGCGTCGGAGAACGGGACGTACTCGTGCGGCATCCAGTCCTTGGCGACCTTCAGGTGACGGTTCAGCTCCTGCTCGACCACTTCTTCCAGGGCGAACAGCAACCGGGCGTCGGTCCAGTCATCCGTGCTGCCGAGTTGGGGAGAGGTGATGGTCACGGGGGCTCCAGGGGGACGGGAGTTTTTTTACGGACTACGTGCGTAGGGGTTACGCGGTAGCACGAGCGGGTGCTACATACCTACGGTGTCGTAGGTTACGTTGCCGTAGGTTAAGCGCTCCGTAAAGTGCTTGCGACAGCGGGGCTCATGTGCCCCTCTCGCCACACCCGTACCAGGACTGGTCAGGCGTAGAGCTCCCTGAGGCGCACTGAGAGGCATGTCACACAGCCTTCGAGCTTCTCGAACTCGCTGATGTCCACGATCACCGGGTCGAAACCGAGGTCCGTGAGCAGCTCCGCGCTCTTGGGCGCGCTCGCCGCCAGAAGCAGCTTCGAACCGCCGAGCAGCACCACATGCGCCCCCGATTCCTCGGGCACCGGCAGGAAGCGCGGGAAGAGCGAGGGGGAGTCCACGAGCGGCGGGTGGCCGATGACCGTGCCGTCCGGCAGCGCCGTCACCGCCGACTTCAGGTGCAGGACCTTGGTCACGGGGACGGCCACGACCCGCGCCCCCAGCGGCTCGAAGACCGCGCGCAGCTGCCGGACTCCGGCGGCGTTCGTGCGCCCGCCACGCCCCACGTAGATCGTGTCGTCGATCTTGAGGATGTCACCGCCGTCCAGCGTGCCCGGCTCCCACACCCAGTTCACGGAGGCTCCGAGCCTGGCCACCGCCTCCTCCACGCCGGCCGTCTCCGCGCGCCGCGACTCGGCGCCGGGCCGGGCGATCAGCGCCACGTTGCGGAAGACGACGACCGCGTCCTCGACGAAGACCGAGTCCGGGCAGTCGTCGGCGGGCTCCACCTCGACCGTCTCCCAGCCGTGCGCCCGCAGCGCCTCGGCGTACGCCTCCCACTGCTCGAGGGCGAGCCCGGCGTCGACCGGGGTCCGTTCGACATGCGTGACCAGGCCTTCGGCGAGGCGCGGGCTCGGACGGCGGATCAGCGCTTTCCTGCTGGGCACGGGATGTTCTCCGTAGGGGTGGAGCGGCGGGGGTGCCCCCGCCCGGCGGGCGCCGGGCCGGGGTGTTGCCGCACATCATGCAGCGTGTGAGGGGTCCAGGCCCAGGTCTCGCCGCAGATGATCGGCGGTGAACGAGCCGTCCGCGTCGATCAGCTGACCCGCGGTGCCCTCGAAGACGACCCGGCCGCCGTGCTTGCCGCCGTCGGGACCGAGGTCGATCACCCAGTCCGCGTGCTTGACGACCTCCAGGTTGTGCTCGACGACGATCACGGTGTTCCCCGCGTCGACGAGCCGGTCCAGGAGGGCGAGCAGGCCGTCCACGTCCGCCATGTGCAGGCCGGTCGTCGGCTCGTCAAGGACGTACGTCGTGCCCGTGCGGTGCAGCTGCGTGGCGAGCTTGATGCGCTGGCGCTCACCGCCCGACAGGGTGCTCAGCGGCTGCCCGAGCGTCAGGTAGGTGAGCCCCACGTCGTGCAGGGCCCGCAGCCGGCGGCGTACGCCCGTGTCGTCGACCGCGGCGAAGAAGTCGAGGGCGCGCTCGGCCGTCATGTCGAGCACGTCGGCGATGGAGCTGCCGCCGACGGTCAGCCGGAGCACCTCCTCCTTGAAGCGGCGGCCCTCGCACGCCTCGCAGGTCGTCGTCACCGGATCCATGAACGCCAGGTCGCTGTAGATGATCCCGCGGCCCTGGCAGCTCTCGCACGCGCCACGGGAGTTGAAGCTGAAGAGCCCCGCCTCCTCGCCGGTCTCCCGCGCGAACAGCTTGCGCAGCGAGTCCATGATCCCGAGGTACGTCGCCGGGGTGGAGCGGCCCGAGATGCCGATGCCCGACTGGTCGACGACCACGGAGTCCGGGTGCTCGGCGACGAACGCCCCCGACACCAGCGTGCTCTTGCCCGAGCCCGCGACGCCCGTCACCGCCGTGAGCACCCCGGTCGGCACACGCACGCTGACGTCCTTGAGGTTGTGCAGATCGGCGCCCTTGACCCAGCGCCCACCGATGGCCTCGCGCGGGCTCTCCTTGACGCCCGTGGAGCGCCGCAGGTGCCGGCCCGTGAGCGTGTCCGCGCGGCGCAGCTCGTCCGGTGTCCCCTCGAAGACGACCAGACCGCCGCCCGTGCCCGCCGAAGGGCCCATGTCGACGACGTGGTCGGCGACGGCGATCACGTCCGGGTCGTGCTCGACGACCAGGACGGTGTTGCCCTTGTCGCGCAGGCGAAGCAGCAGGTCGTTGAGGCGTCCCACGTCGCGCGGGTGCAGGCCGACGCTTGGCTCGTCGAAGATGTACGTCATGCCGGTCAGGCTGGAGCCGAGGTGCCGCACCGTCTTGAGGCGCTGGCCCTCGCCGCCGGACAGCGTGGACGTCTCGCGGCCGAGGCTGAGGTAGCCGAGGCCGATCGCCTCGATCCGCTCCAGTGCAGCTACGGCAGCCGATGCGATCGGGCCAGCGACCGGGTCGTCGATCCGCTCCAGGGCCGCGATGAGGTCGGTGACCTCCATGCGCGAGCAGTCGGCGATGTTCCTGCCGTCGATACGGGTGGCAAGCGCCGCCGCGTTGAGCCGCGCCCCGTCGCAGACCTCGCACCTGCCCTCGACGAGGAAGCGCTGCACCAGGTCGCGGGTCTTCTGGGCGAGCGTCGACAGGTCGCGGTTGAGGTAGAGCCGCTCGAAGCGGTCGGCGAGACCTTCGTAGTCGATGTCCCGCGCGCCGCCGGTGTTGTCGACGTTGACCTTGCCGCTGTTCCGGGCGCCGCGCATCAGGAACCGCCGCTCCGCCGCGGTGAATTGACCCACCGGCTTGTGCGTGTCCAGGTCGGGGGTGTTGGTGTACGTCTGGCCCTGCCAGGTCCCCGCGGCGAACGGCGGGAAGAGGATCGCGCCGCCCGCCAGGGACTTGGCCGGGTCCAGGATGCGGTCGTAGTCGGGCCGCACGGTCTTGCCCAGGCCGTGGCACTCGGGGCACATGCCCGACGGGTCGTTGAACGAGTACGCGGTCGCGGGACCGGCACTCGGTGTGCCGTGCCGCGAGAACAGCACGCGCATCACCGAGTAGATGTCCGTCATCGTGCCCACCGTCGACCGGGAGTGGCCGCCGATCGGCCGCTGGTCGACGACGATCGCGGGCGAGAGCTCCTCGATGGTGTCCGCGCGCGGCCGCTCGTACTTCGGCAGCCGGTTGCGGACGAACCACGTGAAGGTCTCGTTCAGCTGGCGCTGCGACTCGACCGCGATCGTGTCGAACACGACCGACGACTTCCCCGACCCCGATACGCCGGTGAAGACCGTGAGCCGGTCCTTGGGAATGCGCAGGCTCACCTCCTTGAGGTTGTTCTCACGGGCTCCGGTGATGGTGATGTATTGGTGCATACACCCGAAGCTAACCGGAATACCCGACACCTTCTGTCGTGATTTCCTTCATTTCGCCGTCGAGGAGCAGCCAGCGCGTGATGCCGATCGACTCCAGGAACGGCACGTCGTGACTGGCCACGATCAGCGCTCCCTCGTACGACTCCAATGCCGTGGCCAGCTGTTTCACGCTCGCCATGTCGAGGTTGTTGGTCGGCTCGTCGAGCATCAGGAGCTGCGGCGCGGGCTCCGCGAGCAGCAGCGCGGCGAGCGCCGCCCGGAACCGCTCGCCGCCCGACAGGGTGGCCGCCCGCTGATCGGCCCGCGCCCCCTTGAACAGGAAGCGGGCCAGGCGGGCCCGGATCCGGTTGTTGGTGGCGTCGGGTGCGAAGCGTGCCACGTTCTCGGCGACGGTTCGCTCCTCGTCGAGCACGTCGAGCCGCTGCGGCAGGAAACGCAGCGGGACGTGTGCCCGCGCCTCTCCCTCCACGGCTTCAAGCTCTCCGGCGATCGTCCGCAGGAGCGTGGTCTTGCCCGCGCCGTTGCGGCCGACCAGGGCGACCCGCTCGGGGCCGCGCAGCTCGAACTCGCCCTGCACCTGCGCTCCGTAACGCAGGGTCAGCTCGTGCAGGGTGAGCACGGTGCGGCCCGGTGGGACCGCGGTGTGCGGCAGGTCGACGCGGATCTCGTCGTCGTCCCGCACCGCGTCGACGGCGTCGTCCAGGCGCTCCTTCGCCTCGCTGAGTTTCTCCTCGTGCATGATGCGGTGCTTGCCGGCGGACACCTGGGCCTGGCGCTTGCGCTCGCCCATGATGACCTTCGGCTCGCGCTTGGTGTCCCACATCTTCTGGCCGTACCGCTTGCGGCGGGCCAACTTGACCTGGGCGTCGGCTAGTTCGCGCTTCTGCTTCTTCAGGTCGGACTCGGCGACGCGCACCATGCGCTCCGCCGCCTCCTGTTCGGCGGCGAGCGCCTCCTCGTACGAAGTGAAGTTGCCTCCGTACCACTTGATCTCGCCGTCCCGCAGATCGGCGATCTGGTCGACCAGGTCGAGGAGTTCACGGTCGTGGCTGACCACGACCAGGACCCCGGACCAGGCGTCGACGGCCGCGTACAGGCGCCGACGGGCGTACAGGTCGAGATTGTTGGTGGGTTCGTCGAGCAGGAGCACGTCGGGCCTGCGAAGCAGCAGCGCGGCCAGGCGCAGCAGCACGGACTCGCCGCCCGACACCTCCCCGGTGGTGCGGTCGAGGCCGATGTGGCCGAGGCCGAGCTGATCGAGGGTCGCGACGGCGCGCTCCTCGACGTCCCAGTCGTCGCCGACCGTCGTGAAGTGCTCCTCGGCCACGTCGCCGGTCTCAATGGCGTGCAGGGCGGCGCGAGTTGTGGCGATGCCGAGCACCTCGTCGACGCGCAGACCGGTGTCGAGGGCGACGTTCTGTGGCAGATACCCGATGTCACCCGCGACGCGGACGTCGCCCTCGCTCGGCATGAGCTCACCGGCGATGAGCTTCAACAGGGTTGACTTTCCGGACCCGTTGACGCCGATGAGACCCGTCCTGCCCGGACCGAAGGCCGCCTGGAAACCGTCGAAGACGCCCGTGCCGTCCGGCCAGTTGAAGTCGAGCGACGTGCACGTGATGGAGGTGGGGGAAGTAGACATGTGGTCCTCGCGGTTGCGTGAGATGAAGCGCGGTCAAGGGGCAAGCGCGTTTCGGGACACCGCGAGGCGCAACAACAGGACGTGATCAGCGTCGTCAGGGGCGAGGGCAGAAAAATGGGCCCTGTGCCGAGGGACGGCTCGTACGCCGAGGTCGCACGCTACGCACACAGCCGAGCTGTGTGACGCGGTGACTCCAGACCTCAGACGAGCAACGTCCTACTCCTATCGGCGACAACAGAACCGTTATACACCGTAGGTTGCGACCCGGCCCCTGTCAACGACTTATCGTGACCGCGAACAAGGAGGCCCCATGCCTTACGGCTCGCTCTCACTGCCGACCCGGATCTTCCTGCTGGCCTGGGACACCGGTCGCGACAGGATCGCGGGCGCCCCCGACCTGCAGTACGCGGTGCGGGCCTGCGCGCTCGCGGAACTCGCCCAGCGCGGACTTCTCTCGGACGTGGACGGCATCGTCACACCCGTCTTCGGCGCACGCACCGGCGACCCGGCACTCGACGGCGTCCTGGAACTCGTCGAGGAGTCCCGGCCCCGCAAATGGCGCGGCTGGATCACGCACAAGTCCCGCCACACGCTGGACAGCGTGCGCGACCAACTGGCATCCGACGGCTATCTGCGGACGGAGCGCACCCGGATCCTCGGGATCTTTCCCTCCCAGCGGTACGAGCTGGAGCGCGCCGGATACGTCGAGGTCCTGCACGCCGAGGCGCTCGCGGTCCTGCGCGGCCCGGTGCCGGTGTCCGAGGTCCCCGCCGGTGACGCGGCCCTGGTGGTGTGCGCGGCGACGGGCAAGCTGCGCGGCATCATCTCGGGCAAGGACCGCAGGCAGTACGCGGAGCGGCTCGAGGCGCTCACCGACCGCAGCGGAGCCCCGGCTCCTGAGCTGCCCGAGGTGATGCGGACTTTGCGCAAGGCGCTGTCGTCCGCGGTGTCGGCCGCGGAGGCGGCCAGGTCGGGCGGCAGCGGCGGCGGGTGAGGGGCCCGCGGAACCGGTGCGCCGTCGGTCGGCCGTGGGGCTCAGCAGGCGTCGCGCATCAGATCGGCGAGGTCCTGGTCCAGGTCGACGTGCAGATGCTCTTCGCCCGTGGGCACCAGAGCCAGGGAACGGTGCAGGAAGCGGCGCAGCTCGCCGGTGCGGATGTGGACGATCGCCGTGCCCTCGGGGGCGTGGAACTCCACGACCGTGCGGTCGAAGCCGTACGGCCGCACGCGTACGTCGCCGTCGCCCACCGCCCGCTCCATGCCCTGGGCGAGCAGCTCGCGGGCGAAGGTCCAGTAGACCTCGATGCCCTCCAGGGTCGCCGGGGCGGGAAAGCTCATCCGGACGGCGAACGGATCGCCCCGGTCGTAGTGCAGCGTCGCGGGAATGGTCGACATCCGCGGCGCGGCGGCGACGAGGCGGGCCTCTACGGCTTGCTCGATGCTGGTGGACAACGCCTGCTCCCTCAACTACAGCTGGACGACTCCGGTCGGTACTTGGATAGACGTCGGAATGACGGAATCCGTGCACGCGAACACCGAGTGACCTCGGTCACCGCGTGCTCTTCACCGTCTTCACAGGAATCCCGGAAGGAATCATTCGTTCCGGTGGTAACTTCGCCCGCCATGAGGTCCTTGGGGAAGACGAGATGGTCGCGGTCCGTGGGCCGTGCGGTGTCGGTGGGACTGTGCGGGGCGGCTCTCGCCGCGACAGCACTGGCCGCGCCAGGGCTCGCCCAGGCGGCGCCCGCGGCCTCAGGGGGCCAGTCGCAGCGGGGCGGCGGCTGGGATCTCAAGGACAGCGGCACCGACGCGCGCTTCCGCGGTCTGGCCGCCGTCAGCCGGAGCACCGCCTGGGTGGCCGGCGCGAAAGGCACCGTGCTGCGCACGTCGGACGGCGGGCGCAGCTGGCGGAACGTCTCGCCGCCCGCAGCCGCGGAGCTGGAGTTCCGCGACATCGAGGCCTTCGACGACCGCCGCGCGGTGGTCCTCGCCATCGGTGAGGGCGAGGCGTCGCGGGTCTTTCGCACGTCGGACGGCGGGGCGACCTGGACGGAGTCCTTCCGCAACACCGACCCCAAGGCCTTCTACGACTGCATGACCTTCTTCGACCGGAGCCACGGCCTGGCCATGAGCGACCCGGTGGACGGCAAGTACCGCATCCTGTCCACCGCCGACGGCGGCCGCTCCTGGAAGGTCCTGCCCAACGACGGCATGCCCGCCGCCCAGGAGGGCGAGTCGGGCTTCGCCGCCAGCGGCCAGTGCCTGGTGAGCTCCGGCTCCCGGGACGTGTGGCTGGCCACCGGCGGAGCGGCACGCGGACGTGTCCTGCACTCCGCCGACCGCGGCCGCACCTGGACCGCCACCGACGCGCCGATCCCGGCGGGCGATCCGGCGCGCGGTGTCTTCGGCCTCGCCTTCCGCGACCGTACGCACGGCATCGCGGTCGGCGGTGACTACCGCGCCGACCAGCCCTCTCCGAAGGCCGCGGCCACCACCGGC
>NZ_BAAAUG010000034.1:0-18979 GCF_039533825.1 Streptomyces rectiviolaceus | reverse complement strand
GCACCTGGACCACGGCCGCCGAGCCCCCGCCCGCCTACCGCTCCGGGGTGGCCTGGCTGCCGGGGAGCCGCCGGGGCGCGCTCGCGGTCGGGCCGACCGGCACGGACGTCACGTCGGACGGCGGGCGCAGCTGGCGGACGGTCGATGCGGGGTCGTACGACACCGTGGACTGCACGCGGGACCGGTCGTGTTGGGCGTCCGGCGAGAAGGGCCGGATCGCGCGCTGGGAGCGGGGCTAGGGCGGCGCCCGCCGGCAGGGCTAGGGCAGTACCTGCCGGTAGGGGGCGAGTTCCGGCGCCGTCTTGGTGGCGATGAACTCGGTGATGCGGTACTCGCAGACCTCGGCGATGACGAAGGGGTCGCCCGCCGCGATCTCCTCGATCGCCGCGAGGTCCTCGGCCACGGCGAGGATCACGCCGCCGTCGCGCGGATTCTTGCGCCCGGAGGCGATGAAGACACCCTGCGCGTACAGCTGGTCCAGCCAGGCGACATGGGCCTCAAGCTCCTTGTCGACGGCGGACACGGGCGCGGTGTAGGTCAACTCGAGAACGAACATGATCGCGAGGCTACCGGGGCGCGTCGCCATGTGCGGCCACGGCCCGGGGCGTTCGCTTCGTCCCGTATCCGTAGCAAGTGTGAACGCCCGGCGCGCGCACGGTACGGAGTCGCCTCGACCGCTTGTGTAGTCGCCCCTTATGCTGACCGCTCAACCGGCCGCTCCATGGGGTGACTTCGTGCTGCGCGGCCGGCCCATTTCTGCCAGGAGTTCACTTTGCTGTACAGGAAGACCGCTTTGCGCGTTGCCGCGCCCGTGGCCGTGCTCGCCCTCGCGCTGACCGCCTGCGGTGGTGGCGACAAGAAGGACTCGGCGGACAAGCCGAAGGCGAAGTCGTCGCCCGAGTCCGGCGGCGAGCTCGGCACCGGCGAGAGCGCCACCGGCAAGGTGAAGGAGGGTGACACTCCCGTCACCTACGAGATCACCGCGCAGAAGGTCGAGCTCGGCACGGAGGCCGAGACCAAGAAGATGGTGGCGGACCCCAAGGAGGCCAAGGGCCTGGTCCCGGCCATCGCCTACGTGAAGTACACGCACAAGTCCGGCGCCGCCCTCGCGGAGACCCCGGACGCCAACGACGCCACCACGGTCTGGGCGGACGGCAAGCGCGGAACCCTCGTCATCGGCGCCGCCGACGACGCGCCGGGCTGCGAGGACGCCTCGTCCATCGAGGGCTGGAAGCAGGGCCAGACCCACGTCCTGTGCGACACCTACCTGGTCCCCAAGGACGCCAAGGACCTGGAGATCCACTGGTCGGAGGAGGACGGCGAGCCGTTCATCTGGAAGTTCGCGGCCAAGTAGCGCACCGCCGGGGCGGGCTGCTCTCGGCCCGCCCCGCGTTCACGGGCCAACTCCGGTGGGTGACCGGGCAAGCCCTAGTCTTGGCCGCACCATGACGACCCACGCCGCCGCCCTCGCGCACATCCCCGCCGACTGGCCCACCGACGAACCGGCCGCCCGCGCCGTCCAGGACGGACTCCGCGCCAGGGTCGTGCTCGACGAAGCGGGTCCGCAGCCGGGCACGGGACATGTCACGGGGGTCGACGTCGCCTACGACGACGAGCGCGACATCGTCGCCGCCGCGGTCGTCGTCCTGGACGCCGCGACACTCGACGTCGTCGAGGAGGCCACCGCGGTGGGCCGCGTGGCCTTCCCGTACGTGCCTGGCCTGCTCGCCTTCCGCGAGATCCCCACCGTCATCGCCGCCCTGGGGGAGCTCGAATCCGACCCGGGTCTCGTCGTCTGCGACGGCTACGGCATCGCGCATCCCCGCCGCTTCGGCCTCGCGAGCCACCTCGGCGTCCTCACCGGACTCCCCACGATCGGCGTGGCCAAGAACCCCTTCACGTTCACGTACGAGGCTCCCGGCGCGCCGCGGGGCAGCGCGGCCCCCCTCCTCGACGGCGCCGAGGAGATCGGCCGCGCCCTGCGCACCCGCGAGGACGTCAAGCCGGTCTTCGTCTCCGTCGGTCACCGCGTGAGCCTGGACAACGCCTGCGCCCACACGCTGCGTCTGACGCCGCGCTACCGCATCCCTGAGTCGACGCGGCGCGCGGACGCCCTGTGCCGCGCGGCACTGCGCGAGGCCGCCGCTAGCGCGTCGCCACCACCCGGAACCTGAGCCCCGCCGCCGTAAGGCGGGCCGTCAGCGCGTCGCCCATCGCCACGGCGGTGGTCACCTGCCCGGCCACGTCCGGCAGGTCGTCGTCGACGGCCAGGCACAGCGCCGCCTCGCCCAGCATCTTCGCCGTCTCGTCGTACCCCGGGTCACCGCCCGAGACCTCCGTGAACACCCGCTTGCCGCCGCCCTCGCCGACGAACCGCACGGAGAACCAGCTCTCCGCCCGCCGCCGCTCGCTCGGCCCCTCACCCGGCTTGAGCCGCGAGGACAACCACCGTCGCGCGGGCGGCAGTTGAGCGGCGGCCACCAGGCCGGTGACGGCCGCGGCGCCGCCGATGGCGAACGGCAGGGTCTTGACCGCCGCGTAGTGCCGGTAGCGGAAGTCGGGTCCGTAGCGCTCAAGGGCCCGCGCCGAGCGCTGCACCACCTGCGGGTCGATCGTCGGCAGCGGAAGGGCCCAGGCGCCGACCTCGCCGGCGTACCGGGGCGCGCTCGGCGGCGCGTACGCCTTGCGGCCCACCAGGCGCGGCTCGTGCCGCCGACGGTCCCGCGAGGCGGCCACCATCTGCGGACCGCGCGAGAACTGCTCGAGCGCGGAGGCGAACGTACCCCCGGAGAAGGTCGCGTTGCTGCGCACGAACCCGTCGACGCGCAGCGGCACGCCCTCCGGAAGCTGCCGCACCGTGAAGTACGCGCCCAGGTCGTGCGGGACCGAGTCGAAGCCGCAGGAGTGCACGAGCCGGGCGCCCGTCTCCCGCGCGCGGGCGTCGTGCCGCACGTACGTGAGGTCGACGAACTCCGGCTCACCGGTGAGGTCCACGTAGTCCGTGCCCGCCTCCGCGCACGCGGCGACGAGCTCCTGGCCGTACGTGAGGTAGGGGCCGACGGTCGTGGCCACCACGCGCGCGTGGCCGGCCAACTCCCGCAGGGACGCCGGGTCCGCCACGTCCGCGCGGACGAGGGGGAGTTTCGCGCAGGCCGGATGGGCCTCGGCGAGCTTCTCCCGCAGCCGCTCCAGCTTCGCGGTGTCACGCCCCGCGATCGCCCAGCGCAGCCCTTCGGGCGCATGCGCGGCGAGGTACTCCGCGGTGAGCACGCCGACGAAACCCGTCGCTCCGAAGAGCACGATGTCGTACGTGCGGTCCGCCGCACGCTCCTTGCCGTTGCCGTTGCCGTTGCCGTTCTGACTGGTCATGGCACCTCTCTGACGTGCAGCCCGCGCCGATGTCGGTGGCCGAGGCTAGCGTGAAGGGTCCCGGCGGTTACCAGGAGGTACCCCATGGCTGTCCCGAAGAGTGCCCTGAGGAAGTGGGAGCGGGTGCGTGACTTCGCGCTCGGCATGCCGGGCGCCGCCGAGGAGTTCCCCTGGGGCGAGAGCGTCGCCAAGGTCAACAAGAAGGTGTTCGTCTTCCTCGGAATGGACGACGGAAGCTATCCCCTCGGCATCACCGTCAAGCTCAAGGACGAGGCGGCGCACGCCCACGCCCTGACGGCACCCGGCGCCGAGCCCGCCGGGTACGGCCTGGGCAAGGCGGGCTGGGTGCGGGTCCCCCTGGAGGAGAATGGCGCACCGCGCGCCGAGCTGCTCTGCGACTGGGTCGAGGAGAGCTACCGCACGATCGCCACGAAGAAGCTCGTCGCGGAACTGGACGGCCGCTGACCTGGACGGACCCGTTTAGATCCGGGAAGCGGATGCCCCGCCGCGCCTGCTCTGTCCCTCAATTTGTCTAAGCGCTTGCTTGCTAGGGTCTTGTGCGGAGTGGAACACGTTCTTAGCATCACTGGTGTTACATCAGTTGTGTCATAGCTGTGTCATAGCGCTGGGGGCTCAATGGCAGTGCCGGACAAGGGTGTTCACGGACCGCTCGCAGGGGTGCGCGTGGTCGAGCTGGCCGGTATCGGGCCCGGCCCGTTCGCGGCCATGCTGCTCGCCGACCTCGGCGCCGATGTCGTACGCGTCGACCGGCCGGGCGGCGGCGGTCTCGCGATCAATCCCGAGTACGACGTCACCAACCGCAACAAACGCTCCGTGATCGTCGATCTCAAGGCGGCGGACGGCGCGGACCGCGTCCTCGACCTGGTCGACCGCGCGGACGTGCTCATCGAGGGCTACCGCCCCGGCGTCGCCGAGCGCCTCGGTGTCGGCCCCGGCGCCTGTCACGCCCGCAACCCGAAGCTCGTCTACGGACGGATGACCGGCTGGGGCCAGGAGGGCCCGCTCGCCCAGCGCGCCGGGCACGACATCGCGTACATCGCGATCACCGGCACCCTCGGCATGATCGGCAACCCCGGCGAGCCGCCCACCGTCCCCGCCAACCTCGTCGGTGACTACGCGGGCGGCTCGCTCTACCTCGTCGTCGGCATCCTCGCGGCCCTGCACCACGCGCGCGAGCACGGCACGGGCCAGGTCGTGGACGCCGCGATCGTCGACGGCACCGCGCACCTCACGTCGATGATCCACGGCATGCTCGCGGCGGGCGGCTGGCAGGACCGGCGCGGCGCCAACCTCCTGGACGGCGGCTGCCCGTTCTACGGCAACTACGAGACCGCCGACGGCGGTTACATGGCCGTCGGCGCCCTTGAGCAGCAGTTCTACGACGAGTTCAGCGCGCTGCTCGGCCTGGCGGACGAGGCGCCCGCGCGCAAGGACCTGGCCCGCTGGGGCGAGCTGCGCGAGGCGGTCGCCGCCCGCTTCAAGGCCCGCACGCGCGAGGAATGGACGGCCGTCTTCGAAGGCTCCGACGCGTGCGTCGCGCCCGTGCTCTCGCTGACCGAAGCCCCCGGCCACCCCCATCTCGCCGCCCGCGGCACCTTCGTCGACCACGGCGGCATCACCCAGCCCGCCCCCGCACCGCGCTTCTCCGCGACCCCGACGGACATCCGCGGCGGCCCCGCCCAGCCGGGCGCGGACACCGAGGACGTGGCCCGCGACTGGAACGTACCGGCCCTGATGAGCACCCCCACGAAGGAAGACGACTGATGCAACTCTCCGCACCTCTCGCCTACGCGGGCGACCCGCGGCAGGCAGCCGACGATGTCGCGGCCCTGGAGTCCGCCGGTCTGGACGCCGTCTGGGTGGCGGAGGCCTACGGCTTCGACTCGCCCACCATCATGGGCTACCTGGCCGCGCGCACCGAGCGTATGAAGATCGGCGCCGCGATCCTTAACGTCTACTCGCGCACCCCCGCCCTCATCGCCCAGACGGCCGCCGGACTCGACGCGATCTCCGGTGGCCGGGCGATCATCGGACTCGGAGCGTCGGGCCCGCAGGTCGTCGAGGGCTGGCACGGGAAGCCGTACGACAAGCCCCTGGCCCGCACCCGCGAGGCCATCGAGCTGACCCGCCGCATCCTGCGCCGCGAGGTCATCGACCACCACGGCGTCACGGACATGCCGCTGCCCCCGGAGAAGGGCGGCAAGCTGGGCAAGCCGCTGAAGATCCTCACCAAGCCGGTCCGCTCCGAAGTGCCGCTGTACGTCGCGTCCCTGGGCCCGGCCAACGTCCGCATGACCGCCGAGATCGCGGACGGCTGGCTGCCGACCCTGTTCATCCCGGAAAAGGCCCACCAGGTGTGGGGCGCTCCGCTCGCCGATGGCAAGGAGAAGCGCGATCCGGCGCTCGGACCGTTGCAGACGGTCGCGGGCGGACTGCTCGCCATCGGTGACGACGCAGCCGCCGTACGGGATTTCGCCCGGCCTCAGATCGCCCTCTACGTAGGCGGCATGGGCGCCCCGGGTAAGAACTTCTACAACGACCTCGCGGTCGCGTACGGCTACGAGAAGGAGGCCAAGCGCATCCAGGAGCTGTACCTCTCGGGCAAGAAGAAGGAAGCCGAGGCCGCGGTACCGGACGAGTTCTGCGAGCTCATGTCGCTGTGCGGGCCCGAGAGCTACGTCCGCGAGCGTGTCGAGGCCTTCCGCGAGGCCGGCGTCACCATGCTCAACGTCATTCCCGTCGGCCCCGAGCCGGCCAAGTTGATAGAGACCGTCAAGGGCTGGCTCTAGGAGGCCGTACGTGAAGCGACAGATCTTCTCCGCCGAGCACGAGGCGTTCCGCGAGACCGTCCGCACCTTCCTGGCCAAGGAGGTGCTGCCCCACTACGAAGAGTGGGAGAAGGACGGGATCGTCAGCCGTGACGCCTGGCTCGCGGCGGGCAAGCAGGGGCTGCTCGGGCTCGCCGTGCCCGAGGAGTACGGAGGCGGCGGGAACGCCGACTTCCGCTACAGCGTCGTCCTCTCCGAGGAGTTCACGCGTGCGGGCGCGGCCGGGCTCGCCCTCGGACTGCACAACGACATCATCGGCCCGTACCTGACCTCCCTGGCCACCGACGACCAGAAGCGGCGCTGGCTGCCCGGCTTCTGTTCCGGCGAGATCATCACGGCCATCGCGATGACCGAGCCGGGCGCGGGCTCCGACCTCCAGGGCATCCGCACCACCGCCGTCGACCAGGGCGACCACTGGCTGCTCAACGGCTCCAAGACGTTCATCTCGAACGGCATCCTCGCCGACCTCGTCATCGTCGTCGCCAAGACCTCCCCGGAGGGCGGCGCGAAGGGCCTGTCCCTGCTGGTCGTCGAGCGCGGCACGGACGGCTTCGAGCGGGGCCGCAACCTCGACAAGATCGGCCAGAAGTCCCAGGACACCGCCGAGTTGTTCTTCAACGACGTACGCGTCCCCAAGGAGAACCTCCTCGGCGAGCTCGACGGCGCCTTCATCCACCTGATGACGAACCTCGCCCAGGAGCGCATGGGCATCGCCGTCGCCGGGATCGCCGCCGCCGAGTACCTCCTGGAGATCACCACGACGTACGTCAAGGAGCGCGAGGCCTTCGGGCGGCCGCTCTCCAAGCTCCAGCACATCCGCTTCGAGATCGCCGAGATGGCCACCGAGTGCGCGGTCACCCGTGCGTTCCTCGACCGGTGCATCGTCGATCACTCGAACGGGGAACTCGACGCCGTGCACGCGTCGATGGCCAAGTGGTGGGCCACCGAGCTGCAAAAGCGCGTCGCCGACTGCTGCCTGCAACTGCATGGCGGTTACGGCTACATGACCGAGTACCGCGTCGCCAAGGCCTTCACCGACGGCCGCATCCAGACGATCTACGGAGGTACGACCGAGATCATGAAGGAGATCATCGGCCGCTCCCTGCTCGCCTGAGTCCGACCGACCCTCATCTTCAAAATCTTCAAGGTTCTTATGCGAAAGGCTGCTGTCTTGACCACCGAAGCGTACGTATACGACGCGATCCGCACCCCGCGCGGACGCGGCAAGGCCAATGGTGCCCTGCACGGCACCAAGCCGATCGACCTCGTCGTCGGCCTGATCCACGAGATCCGGGCGCGGTTCCCCGACCTGGACCCGGCGGCCGTCGACGACATCGTCCTCGGTGTCGTGGGCCCCGTCGGCGACCAGGGCTCCGACATCGCGCGCATCGCGGCCATCGCCGCCGGTCTTCCCGACACCGTCGCGGGCGTCCAGGAGAACCGCTTCTGTGCCTCGGGTCTCGAGGCGGTCAACATGGCCGCGATGAAGGTGCGTTCGGGCTGGGAGGACCTGGTCCTCGCGGGCGGCGTCGAGTCGATGTCGCGCGTCCCGATGGCGTCGGACGGCGGCGCCTGGTTCGCCGACCCGATGACCAACTACGAGACGGGCTTCGTGCCGCAGGGCATCGGCGCCGACCTGATCGCCACCGTCGAGGGTTACTCGCGGCGTGACGTCGACGAGTACGCCGCCCTGTCCCAGGAGCGCGCCGCGGCCGCCTGGAAGGACAACCGCTTCGAGAAGTCCGTCGTGCCGGTGAAGGACCGCAGCGGCCTCGTCGTCCTCGACCACGACGAGTACATGCGTCCCGGCACCACCGCCGACTCGCTCGCCAAGCTGAAGCCGTCCTTCAAGGACATCGGCGACCTCGGCGGCTTCGACGCCGTCGCGCTGCAGAAGTACCACTGGGTCGAGAAGATCGACCACGTCCACCACGCGGGCAACTCCTCCGGCATCGTGGACGGCGCCGCGCTTGTGGCCATCGGCACGAAGGAGGTCGGCGAGCGCTACGGCCTCGCGCCGCGCGCCCGGATCGTCTCCGCGGCCGTCTCCGGCTCCGAGCCGACCATCATGCTGACCGGCCCGGCGCCTGCCGCCCGCAAGGCGCTCGCCAAGGCGGGTCTGACCATCGACGACATCGACCTCGTCGAGATCAACGAGGCCTTCGCGGCGGTGGTTCTCCGCTTCGTGAAGGACATGGGGCTTTCGCTGGACAAGGTGAACGTCAACGGCGGAGCGATTGCGTTGGGGCATCCCTTGGGCGCGACCGGGGCGATGATTTTGGGCACGTTGGTCGACGAACTGGAGCGGCGGGACCTGCGGTACGGGCTCGCCACGCTCTGCGTTGGCGGGGGCATGGGGATCGCCACGATCGTGGAACGGGTCTAGCGCCGCTGGGGCTGGGGACCGTCGCCGACCGCGGGTGCGTCGTGGTTGCTCGCGCAGTTCCCCGCGCCCCTGATGCAGCGGCTTCGCCGCGCCTCATGAAGGCGCGCACGCAGTGCGCCCTTCAGGGGCGCGGGGAACTGCGCGACCAGCCCCCACCGGCGATCAGTCGGCCACGAACCGCAGCCACCCTCCCCGGGCCCCGCCCCCGCCCACAACAGACTTCACGGAGAACGTCATGACGCAGAAAAGCACCACCATCCACTGGGAGATGGACGCCACCGGCATCCTCACCCTCGTCCTCGACGACCCCAACCAGTCCGCGAACACCATGAACCAGGCGTTCAAGGACTCCATCGCGGCGATCGCCGCGCGCGCGGAGGCCGAGAAGGACTCCATCCGCGGCATCATCTACACCTCCGCCAAGAAGACCTTCTTCGCGGGCGGTGACCTGAAGGACATGATGCAGGCAGGCCCCGAGAACGCCCAGGCGGCGTTCGAGGCGGGCGTCGCCATCAAGGGCTCCCTGCGCCGCATCGAGACCCTCGGCAAGCCGGTCGTCGCCGCCATCAACGGCGCGGCCCTCGGCGGTGGTTACGAGATCGCCCTCGCCAGCCACCACCGCGTCGCGCTCGACGCGCCCGGCTCCAAGATCGGCCTGCCCGAAGTCACCCTCGGCCTGCTCCCGGCGGGCGGCGGCGTGACCCGCACCGTGCGCCTCATGGGCATCGCGGACGCGCTCCTGAAGGTGCTCCTCCAGGGCACCCAGTACTCCCCGAAGCGCGCCCTGGAGAACGGCCTCATCCACGAAGTGGCCGCCACCCGCGAGGAGATGATCGAGAAGGCCCGTGCCTTCATCGACGCCAACCCCGAGTCGGCGCAGCCCTGGGACAAGCCCGGCTACCGGATCCCCGGCGGCACCCCGGCCAATCCGAAGTTCGCGGCGAACCTGCCCGCGTTCCCGGCCAACCTGAAGAAGCAGATCAACGGCGCCCCCTACCCGGCCCCGCGCAACATCCTCGCGGCCGCCGTCGAGGGCTCCCAGGTCGACTTCGAGACGGCGCTGACCATCGAGGCCCGGTACTTCACCGAGCTGGTCACGGGCCAGACCGCGAAGAACATGATCCAGGCGTTCTTCTTCGACCTCCAGGCCGTCAACTCCGGTGCCAACAGGCCCAAGGGCATCGAGGCGCGCCCGGTCCGCAAGGCCGCCGTCCTGGGCGCCGGGATGATGGGCGCGGGCATCGCCTACTCGTGCGCCCGCGCGGGCATCGAGGTCGTTCTCAAGGACGTCTCCGCCGAGGCCGCCGCCAAGGGCAAGGCCTACTCCGAGAAGCTGTGCGCCAAGGCGGTGCAGCGGGGGCGTACGACCCAGGAGAAGGCCGACGCGCTGCTCGCCCGCATCACGCCGACCGCCGACCCGCAGGACCTCGCGGGCTGCGACGCCGTGATCGAGGCCGTCTTCGAGGACACCTCCCTCAAGCACAAGGTGTTCCAGGAGATCCAGGACGTCATCGAGCCGGACGCGCTGCTCTGCTCCAACACATCGACGCTGCCCATCACCCAGCTCGCCGAGGGTGTCACGCGGCCCGTCGACTTCATCGGCCTGCACTTCTTCTCGCCCGTCGACAAGATGCCACTCGTCGAGATCATCAAGGGCGAGCGGACCGGGGACCAGGCGCTCGCGCGCGCGTTCGACCTCGTACGCCAGATCAACAAGACGCCGATCGTCGTCAACGACTCGCGTGGCTTCTTCACCTCGCGCGTGATCGGGCACTTCATCAACGAAGGCGTCGCGATGGTCGGCGAGGGCATCGAGCCCGCGTCCATCGAGCAGGCCGCGGCCCAGGCGGGCTACCCGGCGAAGGTCCTCTCCCTGATGGACGAGCTGACCCTCACCCTGCCTCGCAAGATCCGCAACGAGACGAAGCGCGCGGTCGAGGAGGCGGGCGGCACGTGGGCCGGGCACCCCTCGGACTCCGTCATCGACCGCATGGTCGACGAGTTCGAGCGTCCCGGCAGGAGCGGGGGAGCGGGCTTCTACGAGTACGTGGACGGCAAGCGCGCGGGTCTGTGGCCGGGCCTGCGCGAGCACTTCACCAAGCCGGGCACGGAGATCCCGTTCAAGGACATGCAGGAGCGCATGCTCTTCTCCGAGTCGCTCGACACCGTGCGCCTGGTGGAGGAGGGCGTCCTGACGTCCGTCGCGGACGCCAACATCGGCTCCATCTTCGGCATCGGCTTCCCCGGCTGGACCGGTGGCGTGCTGCAGTACATCAACGGCTACGAAGGCGGCCTGCCCGGATTCGTGGCCCGCGCGCGCGAGTTGGCCGACCGCTACGGGGAGCGGTTCACGCCGCCCGCGCTGCTGGTCGAGAAGGCGGACAACGGCGAGAAGTTCAGCGACAACTGAAGCTGGTCGCCCCCGGTTCCGGCCCTCCGAGGGCGGAACCGGGGGTCCTTCCCGCCGCGTCGTATCCTGCCGTAGAGCATGATCACGACAAACGGAGGATGGCCGCTGTGCGGTTCACGACTGGGGGAACGACGCGAGCAGTTGGCGTCGGAGTGCTGGTCCTCTCGCTGGCCCTGACGGGCTGCGGGGGCAAGAAGAAGAACAAGAAGAGCAAGTCGGGTTCGGGGTCGTCGCACAGCCGCACCGTCGGCGGCGCGACGGGCGGCGGAGCCGCCGGCAAGGGCGCCGGATCGCTGAGCGGCGCGCAGGACGCCAAGGCGATCCTGCCGCCCGCCGACACCATGCCCGCCGCCCTGCGCAACGTCTCCACGGAGCTGCACAGCCGCGCCAAGGCCCCCTCCGTGTGCAAGGACCCGGGCGGCAAGTGCAAGGGCGCCGTCGCCAACGGCCAGGTCGGCTACCGCAGCAGCGACAAGTCCGAGCTCGCCGGCTACGACCTGATCGTGTACCGGAACGAGACGGCTGCCGAGCGTGCCTTCGCCGCCTGGAAGAGCTACGCGGAGAACAACCACCACGAGCTCAAGGTCCTCGACGGGCCGTCACAGGGCGAGGCGAGCATCACCTACGGGTACAAGACGCCCGCGAAGAAGAACACGCAGACGATCGTGATCTTCCAGGGCAAGTACGTCGCCACGCTCGACCTCCGGGACGACTCCGGTGAGGGTAAGACGCAGAGGGACCTTCTGACCCTCTCCGAGGTCTTTGCCACACGCATGCTGCAGGCCACGCGGGACGAGACGCCGAGCGCCACTGCGGCCAACGTCAAGGTGTAGCAAGGGGGTCGGGGAGTGGCTCAGCCTTCCTTGAGCCACTCCCTCAGCTCTTCCTTCAAGGACCGCTGGAACGCCGTCACCAGGGCCTGCACCACCATCGGCTGCATATGGGCCGACAGGGACCGCATCGCCGCCACGTGCTCCGGGTCCGACTCCCGCTCGCGGTAAGGCCCCCACACCTCGTCGCGGAAGAGCCGGGACAGCTCGACGGCGGCCGAGCGGGTGTGCTCCATCAGGACCGTGCGCGCCGCCAGGATCGTCTCGTGCGCGATGGGTACGTCGAGCAGTTCCACACCGAGGCGCAGCAGTCCCGGGTCGACGCGAAACGCCCCCGGGTGCTCCGCCGACGTGACGACCCCCATCGCCGAGAGCCGGTCCAGGTCCTCGTCCGTCAGCGACCGGCCCGCCCTGCGCTCCAGCTCCGCGTGGTCGGTGTCCTCGGCGGAGTCGGGGGCCCAGGAGGCCACCACCGCGCGGTGGATGGCGAGGTCGTGGGCGCTCAGGTCGGGCGGCAGCTGTTCCAGATACCGCTCGATGGCGGCCAGCGTCATGCCCTGGTGCTGCAGCTCCTCGATGAGCCCGAGCCGGGACAGATGCTCCTGGCCGTAGTGGCCGACCCGGCGCGGGCCGATCACGGGCGGCGGCAGCAGACCCTTGGTGCTGTAGAAGCGGATGGTGCGGACGGTGACACCCGCGCGAGCGGCCAGTTCGTCGACCGTGAGCGTCGGCTCGTCGGTGTCCGACGTCGTCGTCATCGTCATGGCAGCGCTTCGCCTCCCCAGTTGTGCACCGATCAGGTGCAACAGTATTGCTGTCTCACCACTGTTGTGAAAGCGTCCCGCCCAGTCACTTGCTTCGTCGATGACGCCAGGAGGCGGTCATGACCACGATCCTGCGACTCCCCGGGGAACCCGCCGACATCACGCTCCCCGCCCTGCTGCTCCGCAACGCCGAGGACCACGGCGACCTCCCCGCACTCTCCTGGCGCCCCGCCCCCGAAGCGGAGTGGGAGACGCTGACCTGGCGCGAAGCACGCCGCAAGGTCGGCGTCCTCGCCGCCGGATACGCGGCGCTCGGCGTGCGTCGGGGCGAGCACGTCCTGATGATGATGGGCAACCGCCCCGAGCACTGGCTGAGCGATCTCGCCCTCGTACACCTCGGCGCGGTCCCCGTCACCGTGTACGGCACTTCGGCCCCCGAGCAGATCGCGCACATCGCCCGGCACAGCCGTGCCCGCTTCGCGATCGTCGAGGGCGCCCGGGAGCTGGAGCGCTGGGAGCCGCTCCTGTCGGACGCCACGGCCCCGCTGGAGCGCCTGGTGGTCGTCGAGGCGGCCGAGGCGGGCCCGCACCGCACGTACGGCTCCCTGCACGCCACAGGAGGCCGGCTGTTCGACCCGGACGCCTTCGAGAAGGCCTGGCGCGAAACCCGGGCCGAGGATCCGCTGACCGTCGTCTACACCTCGGGCACCACCGGCGACCCCAAGGGCGTCCGCATCACGCACCGCAATGTCGTCCTCAACGGCGTCGGCCTGGACGCCGTCGTCGTGCTCCCCGACTTCGTGGAGCACATCAGCTACCTCCCGTTCGCACACGTCGCGGAGCGCATGCTGGGCATCTACCTGCCCGTGTTCCGCGCCGCGCACGTGTATCTGTGCGCGGACCCGGCCGCCGTCGCCGCGACCGCGCGCGAGCTGCGTCCCGCCCAGTTCTTCGGGGTCCCGCGCGTGTGGGAGAAGCTGGCCGCGTCCGTGAAGGCCGTGCTCGCGGGACTGCCGGAGGAGCAGCGCGAGTCGATCGAGGCGGCCAACGAGACGGCACGCGCGCGTGTGGAGTACGTCGAGCGCGGCGAGGTCCCGCCGGCCGACGTGGAGACGGCGTACCGCGAGGCCAAGGAGAAGATCCTCGACCCGCTGCTCTCCCTGGCCGGATTCGACCGCCTGGTGTGGACCGCGAGCGCGGCGGCGTCGATGCCCCTGGACGTCGTGCGCTTCTGGGCGGGCTTCGACGTCGTGATCATGGACGCGTGGGGTCTGACGGAGACGACCGGGGTCGTCACCATCAACAACCCGGCCGCCTTCCGGCTCGGCTCGGTGGGCAAGCCCCTGGACGGCCTGGAGATCCGCACCGACGACGACGGCGAGATCCTGGTGCGCGGCGCGACGGTCTTCGACGGCTACCTCCTGCCCGACGGCGGAGTCGAGTCGGCCTGCGACGCGGACGGCTGGTTCGCCACCGGCGACGTCGGGCGGATCGACGAGGACGGCTTCCTCTGGCTCACCGACCGCAAGAAGGAACTGATCGTGACCTCGACGGGCAAGAACGTCTCGCCCGTGCTCGTCGAGAACACCCTCAAGGAGCACCCCCTCATAGGCCAGGCCCTCGTCCACGGCGACGGCCGCTCCTACCTGGTGGCGCTGCTCGTCCTGGACACCGAGATGGCCCCCGTCTGGGCCGCCGCCCGGGGCATCACGGGCGACCTGATGGCGAGCGAGGCCGTGCGGGAGGAGGTCGCGCGCGCCGTCGAGGCGGCCAACGCGCGCCTCAACCGCACCGAGCAGATCAAGCGCTACCGGCTCCTGGGGGAGGAGTGGGGCCCCGAGACCGGGGAGCTGACGCCGTCCCTGAAGCTGCGCCGCAGGGTCATCAGGGAGAAGTACGCGCAGGCCATCAACGGGCTCTACGCCCCCTGACCCGCGGGGCGTGCATCCGCTGATCCATGTGCTGTACACCCAGTGATCAGCGGATGTACACCCCCTGCCCACCATGTGAGAAGTGCCGCTATGTGACGTGCGCCACCGCATGTGGGGCGATCTCTGGGGGAAGGTGTCGCGTCGGTCCACGCACACGTCAGGGGTGTCGTGGACCGGAGCACATCCGGACACCGGAGTTTTCCGGGCACCAGAGAGTAGACCCCCCACGTGAGCAAGGAAGCCGTAGACACGGCCGCTGCGGACGCATCCCGCACAGATGCGTCCCAGGCCCCCGCGGACGCGGGCGACGCCGGTTACAGCAAGGACCTCAAGGCCCGTCACGTCAACATGATCGCCATCGGTGGCGCGATCGGAACTGGACTCTTTCTCGGTGCGGGCGGCCGCCTGCACTCCGCGGGCCCCGCGCTCGCCGTCGCGTACCTCGTGTGCGGCATCTTTGCCTTCTTCGTCGTACGCGCCCTCGGCGAGATGGTCGTCTACCGGCCGTCGTCGGGTTCGTTCGTCTCCTACGCGCGTGAGTTCCTCGGCGAGAAGGGCGCCTACGTCGCCGGCTGGATGTACTTCCTCAACTGGTCGACCACCGGCATCGCCGACATCACCGCCATCGCGCTCTACACGCACTACTGGAGCTTCTTCACCGACATCCCCCAGTGGGTGCTCGCGCTGATCGCCCTCGCGGTCGTCCTCGTGATCAACCTGATCTCGGTGAAGATCTTCGGCGAGATGGAGTTCTGGTTCGCGATCGTCAAGGTCGCGGCCCTGGTCGCCTTCATGCTGATCGGCATCTTCCTGCTGGTCACCCAGCACAAGGTCGGCGGCGAGACGCCCGGCCTGAGCGTGATCACCGACAACGGCGGCTTCCTGCCGCACGGCCTGATGCCGGTCGTGATCATCATGCAGGGTGTCGTCTTCGCGTACGCCTCGCTGGAGCTCGTCGGCGTCGCGGCCGGCGAGACCGCCGATCCGCAGAAGGTCGTCCCGCGCGCGGTGAACTCCATCATGTGGCGCGTGGGCCTCTTCTACGTCGGCTCGGTCGTCCTCCTCGCCCTGCTCCTGCCGGGATCGGTGTACTCGGCCGACCAGAGCCCGTTCGTGACGGTCCTCTCCAAGATCGGCGTCCCCGCGGCCGGTGACGTGATGAACCTGGTCGTCCTCACGGCGGCGATGTCCTCGCTGAACTCGGGCCTGTACTCCACGGGCCGCATCCTGCGCTCGATGGCGATGGCGGGTTCGGCGCCGAAGTTCACCGCGAAGATGAACAAGAGTCAGGTCCCCTACGGCGGCATCCTGCTCACCTCCGCGGTGTGTGTGCTCGGCGTCGGCCTGAACTTCCTCATGCCGAGCCAGGCCTTCGAGATCGTCCTGAACGTGGCGTCCCTCGGCATCATCAGCACCTGGGTGATCATCATGATCTGCCACCTGGCGTTCGTCCGGCGTGCCAAGGAGGGCGTGATCACCCGGCCCAGCTTCCAACTCCCCGGCAGCCCGGTCACGGAGATCGTCACGATCGTCTTCCTGCTCTCCGTGCTCGTCCTGATGTGGAAGGACCCCGAGATCGGCCGCAAGACGCTCTACCTCATCCCGATCATCGCGGCGGCACTGGCCGCCGGCTGGTACGGGATCCGCCGCAGGGTGGACCGCGAGGCGGCAGGCCTCACGAAGTAGCGGCTCAGGAGCCACTGTCAGTGGCAGCGCCTACGGTGGCGTCACCTCGGAGATCACCTTTCTCCGAGGTGACGCCACCGCGCCGTTGGGCAAGGTTGTCAAGCCGAACGCCCACGTGCGTCCCAGCAGTCACAGGACTAGCCTGAAATTACGGCCATGAGGTCCGTGAGGGTATGAGCCCCGAGTTCCCCCCCACGAGGCCATGTGGGCTTTTCCCCCACACAGTTGCAGGCTTCGGGCCGGTACTTCTCCAACTCGCGGTGCGGGAGGAGGTGTATCACCATGCGTGCCTACGAGCGCCCCACACTGACGGCGGCAGGGACCTTCTGGAAGGTCACCGGGATGGCACTCAAGCGCAACGGTCCCCCTGACTTCCTCGGCCAGCACAGCATCCTCCGCTGACGTTGCGACGCCACGCGACGCGACGTCTGACGGGAAACGGAGCCGAAGTTGACCGGACAGCCAGATGGACGATCGGTGGCGGACGGCAACGCCCGCCACCGGCACGTCAGAGAGGCCGGACTGGCCGAACTCGCCGCTGTGCCCACGTGGTTCGTGGCGCTCCCGGACTGCGCCGCGGCCGAAGCGGCCGGGGCGCGGCTGCGCGAGTACGCGGAGTACGGGGCCCCGCACCCCTCCGGGCGGCCCTGGCTGCTCGGCGCGGGCCGGGACGGGCTGGCCCTGGGGCAGGGGCGGGACGCCAAGGTCGCGGTGTTCGGGCAGCACGCCGTCACCGGGGACGATCTGGACCGGATCGCGGGGCGGATCGCGGCGGGCGAGGAGGCGGGGGCGTACGCGGAAAGGCTGGCCGGGAGCTTCCACCTGGTCGCGTCCGCGGGTGGGCAGGTGCGGGTGCAGGGGGCGCTGAGCGGGCTCCGGCGGGTGTACACGGCCGAGGTCGACGGCATCACGGTGGCCGCGGACCGGGCCGACGTCCTTGCGTTCCTGACGGGAAGTCAGGCTGGGGGCAGCGGGGTCGAACTCGACCGCGCGCAGCTCGCGTTCCACCTCCTGGACCCCCCACTGCTGCACCCCCTCACCGACCGCCCCGTGTGGCGCAACGTGACCTTCGTGCCGCCTGACCACTGTGTGCTGCTCGACCGCGATGGCCGGGCGCGCACCCTTCCCCGCTGGACACCGCCCCCGCCGGACCTCTCGCTGGCCGAGGGGGCCCGCGCCGTCCGAGAGGCCCTCGAAGCGGCGGTGGCCGTCCGTACGGCGGGTCAGCAGCTCGTCAGCGGGGACCTCAGCGGCCTGGACTCCACCTCGGTGTGCTGCCTGGCGGCAGGCCGTACGCGGGTGGTGGCCTTCACCGCTGCAAGCCCCGACCCGCTCGACGACGACGTGGAGTGGGCGGTGCGCACCGCCGCCGCCGTGGGCGGCATCGAGCATCACGTCGTACCGGCCGCCGAGATGCCGTCGATCTACCACGGGCTGCCGGGCATGGACGAGCCGTTCGACGAGCCGTGCGGCGTGATCGCCGACTCGGCGCGGTGGCTGGCCCTCGCCCGCCGGGCCGCGGCACACGGCTCAGCCGTGCACCTGACCGGCTTCGGCGGCGACGAGCTGCTCGGCGCCAGCACCAGCCACCTGCGAACTCTGCTGCGCCACCGCCCCGTTGAGGCCGTCCGGCAGCTTCGGGGCTTCACCGCGAGCTACCGCTGGTCGCGCCGCCAGGTGCTGCGGCAGCTGTGCGACACCCGCCCGTACGGCCACTGGCTGGGCGCCGCAGCGGGACTGCTCACCGCTCCCGCGCCGTCCGAGAACGCTCCGACGCTCGACTGGGGGCCGGTGCCGCGGATGCCGCCGTGGGCGACCGAGGCCGCCACGGACGCCGTACGCGCACTGATACGGGACGCGGCACCGGACGCCGAGCTGCTCGCCGGGCGCCGCGGGATCCACGACGACCTGGAGGGGATCCGGGACGCGGCCCGCCCGCTGCGGCCCATCGGACAGCTCGCGGCCCGTACGGGGATCCGGCTGGCCGCGCCGTACTACGACGACCGGGTGCTGGAGGCCGCGCTCGCCGTGCGCCCCGAGGAGAAGCGCACCCCATGGCGGTACAAGCCGCTGCTACTGGAGGGGATGCGGGGCGCCGTACCCGATGTGAGCCTGGCCCGGCAGAGCAAGTCCCCCGGCACCTGCGACCTGGACGGGGCCCTGCGGAGGCACCGGGCCGAACTCCTGGCCCTGTGGGAGGACTCCAGTCTTGCCCGGCTCGGCCTGGCTGATCCCGCCGTGCTGCGCACGCTGTGCGCCCGCCCCCTTACGGAGCACGGACGTGACCTGCACGGCGCGCTCTACCAGGCGGTGGCCTGCGAGGTCTGGCTGCGCGCCAGGGAGCGGACGGCCGCCACCCCCAACCCGGAGGCGAAGAGCCCATGTTGAAGCTGCGCGACGGCGTGTCCCGCGCCGACACCGACTACGGCACCACCCTGCTCGATGAGGACAGCGGGCAGTACTGGAATCTCAACGGAACGGGCGCGCTGGTACTCCGTACGCTGCTCGACGGCGGGACGCAGGAGCTTGCCGTCGAACGTCTGACGGGCGAGTACGAGGTGGACGCCGACAGCGCCCGCGCGGACGTCAGCGAACTCGTCGAGGCGCTGGACTCCGCCGGTCTCGCGAGAGTTGAGGAGGTGCCCAGGTGAGCACTCCACAGACCATCAGCCACCGGCCCCGCTCGGTGCGGCTGCCGCGCCGTGTGCTCGCCCGGCACGACGAGTACGGACTCGGTGTCGACCCCGTGCTGCT
>NZ_BAAAUG010000033.1:15829-42910 GCF_039533825.1 Streptomyces rectiviolaceus | reverse complement strand
GCCTCCGCCTCCGCGCGAAGCCGCATCGCCGCCCCCGCGCGGATCGGCGCCGTCCCACCGCGCCCGCCGCATGTCGAGGCGCGGCACATGGCCCTCGGACGCGCGGCTCGCCTCACGCAGAGCTGTGCCCTCCGCGCGGTAGTGGCCCAGCGCCCGCAGCTCGTGGCCCGGGAGCAGCCGACCGTCCGAGCGCACCACGCGCCACCACGGAACCGCACCTCCGTAGAGGGCCATCACCCGGCCGACCTGCCGGGGGCCGCCCTCCTCCAGCCACTCCGCGACGTCCCCGTATGTCATGACCCGCCCCGGAGGGATCAGCTCCGCGACCTCGAGCACCCGCTCGGCGTACTCCGGGTACTCCGGAAGCCCCTGCTCCGGTCCGCTCTCCTCGCTCACCGGTTCGCTCTCCTCGCTCATCCGGACCATCCTGCCGTACCCCACCGACACCGTGACGGGCCCGCGACAGAGTGTGCGGTACGAGACAAACTGAAGCTCGGTGAGCACTTTGCGCCCCCGCATTGCACCCTGATGCCCCCCTCTGTCGGTGTGGCATGCCACCATCGTGCGGGCGGTGACTGGTGATACGAGATCAAGAAGAGGCGACGGAGCAGCAGGATGTGCACCCCGATGAGTCGGCGGGCACCCCTGCGGCCGAGGCGCACCCGGACACCGGTGGGCACTCCCTGAAGAAGCACGAGAAGTTCGAGAAGTCCGGCAAGGGCGAGGAAAAGCCCGGCGGGGACGAGGAAGACGGAAAGCCCGGGACCGGGCAGGAACCACCTACCGCCTTCGTTCCCGATGGCTGCGCCGACGACTGCGCCGACGGCGAGGGAGCACACGCCGACCGCGTCGCCGGTGACGAGCCGCTGCTCGCCGCGCGCGTGCACCGTCCGTCGGACCTGATGCGGCTGCTCATCGGCATCCTCGGGATCGCCGTGGTCCTCGCCATCGCCGCGTTCGCGCACGGCACGACGTCGGGTCTCGCCCAGGACATCGACAAGGGCACGGACCAGGCACCCGACCTCCTGATCAAGTTCGCGGGCCTCACCGCGAGCATCGGCGTCCTGCTCGTCCCCGTCGCGTTCGCCATCGAGCGCCTGGTCAAGCGGGACGGTCTGCGCATCGCGGACGGCGTCCTCGCGGCCGTCCTCGCGCACGGCGTGACGCTCGCCACCGACCTCTGGGTCGCCAAGGCCGCCCCGGACTCCATCCAGGAGGCGCTGACCCGGCCGTCGCCCGGCGATCTGCACGCGCTCACCGATCCCGTGCACGGCTATCTCGCCCCCGTCATCGCGTACATGACCGCCGTCGGGATGTCCCGAAGACCACGCTGGCGCGTGGTGCTGTGGGTGGTGCTGCTGCTCGACGCCTTCACCATGCTGGTCACCGGCTACACGACGCCGTTCTCGATCCTCCTGACGGTCCTGCTCGGCTGGAGCGTGGCCTACGGAACGCTGTACGCGGTCGGCTCGCCGAACGTCCGGCCCACCGGCCAGACGCTGCTCGCCGGTCTGCGCCATGTCGGCTTCCACCCGGTGAGCGCGGCGCGCGAGGACTCCCCGGACAGCGAGCACGGCGACCGCGGCCGCCGCTACTTCGTCACGCTCGAGGACGGCCCGCCCCTGGACGTCACGGTCATTGACCGCGAGCAACAGGCGCAGGGCTTCTTCTACCGCGTATGGCGCAGGCTCACGCTGCGCGGCATCACCCAGCGCCGCAGCCTGCAGTCGCTGCGTCAGGCCCTGGAGCAGGAGGCCCTCCTGGCGTACGCGGCGATCGCGGCCGGGGCCAACGCACCCAAGCTGATCGCCACCTCCGAGCTCGGCCCCGACGCGGTGATACTCGTCTACGAGCACACGGGCGGCCGCACCCTGGACTCGCTGCCGGACGACGCCATCACCGATGAGCTGCTGTGCGACACCTGGCGGCAGGTGCAGGCGCTCCAGTCGCGGCGGATCGCGCACCGCAGGCTCGCCGGTGACGCGATTTTGGTGGATCGTTCCGGCACGGTGATCCTGACCGATCTGCGGGGCGGTGAGATCGCCGCGGGCGACCTGGTCCTGCGGATGGACATCGCCCAGCTCCTGACCGCCTTCGGGCTTCGCGTGGGCGCCGAGCGCGCGGTCGCGACCGCGGTCGACGTGCTCGGCCCCGACACGGTCGCCGACTGTCTGCCGCTGCTCCAGCCCATCGCCCTGACCCGCTCGACCCGGGGCACCCTGCGCAAGCTGGCCAGGGAGCGGTCGCAGCGCGAGCGCGACGCGGTCCTCGAGGCGTCCCGCAAGGACAAGCTGGCCCGCGCGGCAGAGGCGGACGCCACCGCGGCGGCGGAAGCGGCCCAGACCGCCGACGGCGCCAAGGTTCCCGACCGCAAGACCGTGCGCGCGGAGAAGCAGGCCGAGAAGCAGGCGATAGACGTCGCGCTCGAACAGGCCCGCGAGGAGGATCTGCTCACCCAGATCCGCCACCAGGTGCTGCTCATCCGTCCGCAGGCCCCCGTCGAGCCCGCCCAGCTGGAGCGGATCAGGCCGCGCACGCTGATCAGCTTCATCGCCGGTGCCATCGGCGCGTACTTCCTGCTCTCGCAGCTCACCCACGTCGACTTCAACACGATCATCGGCGAGGCCGAGTGGGGCTGGGTCCTGGTGGCCGTGGCGTGCTCGGCGCTGAGCTACTTCGCGGCGGCGATGAGCCTGCTCGGCTTCGTGCCCGAGCGTGTGCCGTTCCTGCGGGCGGTCCAGGCGCAGGTCGCCGGGTCGTTCGTGAAGATCGTGGCGCCCGCCGCGGTGGGCGGCGTCGCGCTCAACACGCGCTTCCTGCAGCGCTCCGGGGTGCGTTCCGGCCTCGCGGTGGCGAGCGTCGGGGCCTCGCAGCTCTTCGGTCTCGGCTCGCACATCATGCTGCTGATGATCTTCGGCTATCTGACCGGCACGGAGAAGACGCCGTCCCTGACGCCGTCCCGCACGGTCATCGCCGGTCTCCTTTCGGTCGCGGTGCTCGTGCTCGTCGTGACCGCGATCCCGTTCCTGCGCAAGTTCGTGGTCACGCGCGTGCGGTCGCTGTTCGCGGGTGTCGTGCCGCGCATGCTCGACGTACTGCAGCGCCCGCAGAAGCTGCTCACCGGCATCGGCGGCATGCTGCTCCTGACGCTCTTGTTCGTGCTCTGTCTCGACGCCTCTGTACGCGCCTTCAGCAGTACGGAGATGACGACGCTGAGCCTGGCGAGCGTCGCCGTGGTCTTCCTCGCCGGCAACGCGCTCGGCTCGGCGGCGCCCACGCCCGGCGGTGTCGGAGCGGTCGAGGCGACGCTCACCTTCGGTCTGATCGCGGTGGGCGTGCCCAAGGACGTGGCGGCGCCCGCGGTGCTTCTGTACCGGCTCCTCACGCTGTGGCTGCCGGTGCTTCCGGGGTGGCTGTTCTTCAACCACCTGACAAGGAAGGGCCTTCTGTAAGAGGGAGGCTCTTCTTCAAGAAGAGCCACGCCTGTTCACGGAAGGCCGAGCCAGCCGTGCGCCCCGTCTGCGCCCCCCGCAGGATGGGAAGCATGCCCCATCTCAAGGCGCGTGCCGCCGCCACCGTCGTCCTGCTGTCTGCGACCGTCGCGGCCTGCGGCGGTGACGGATCCAAGGACTCCAAGGACCTGTCGGCCCAGGAGCTCAGCTGGAAGGACTGCCCCGCGCCCGCTGCCTCCGAAGGCGGCGGTGAGGCACCGTCCCCGCTGCCAGGCGGCGCCGAGTGGCAGTGCGCCACCATGAAGGCCCCCCTCGACTGGGACAAGCCCAAGGGCGACACCCTCGACATCGCCCTGATCCGCGCCGCGGCGAGCGGCAAGGAGGACCGGCGGATCGGCTCGCTCGTCTTCAACTTCGGCGGCCCCGGCGGCTCGGGCGTCACCACGCTGCCCGCCTTCGGAGAGGACTACGCCAAGCTGCGCACCCGCTACGACCTGGTGAGCTTCGACCCCCGCGGCGTCGGCCGCAGCGCGGGCGTGAAGTGCGAGGACGACGAACAGCTCGACGCGTACTTCCAGGAGGACTCCACGCCCGACGACGACGCCGAGCGGAAGAAGCTCGTCGACAACGTGAAGGGCTTCAACGGATCCTGCGAGGAGAACTCCGGCGATGTGCTCCCCCACGTACGCACCACCGACGCCGCCCGTGACATGGACCTGATGCGCCAGGTGCTCGGCGACGACAAGCTGCACTACTTCGGCATCTCGTACGGCACCGAACTCGGCGGCGTCTACGCTCACTTGTTCCCCAAGAAGGTGGGCCGGGCCGTCTTCGACGCGGTCGTCGACCCCACCGAGACGGCCGAACAGGGCTCGCTCGGCCAGGCCGAGGGCTTCCAGCTCGCGCTCGACAACTTCGCCAAGGACTGCACGTCGAAGGCCGAGGACTGCCCCGTCGGCGACACCGAGCAGGACGTCAAGGACAAGATCGCGGGGCTCCTGAAGGACCTTGACGCCAAGCCGCTGCCCGCCCTCCCCCCGCGCGAACTGACGCAGACCGCCGCCACGAACGGCATCGCGCAGTCGCTGTACTCCAAGGACTTCTGGCCGTATCTCACCGAGGGTCTCGACCAGGCGTACGACGGCGACGGCAGGATCCTGATGACGCTCTCGGACTCCATGAACGGCCGCAACGAAGACGGTACGTACAGCAACATCCAGGCCGCCAACATCTCCATCAACTGCGCGGACGACAAGGCGCGCTACACGCCGGAGTACGTCGAGGAGAAGCTCCCCGGGTTCCGTGAGGCTTCGCCGCTGTTCGGCGACTATCTGGCGTGGGGCATGGTCGGCTGCACCGACTGGGCGGTGGAGGGCGCCGCCGACCACCCGGACGTCAGCGCGCCGGACGCGCCGCCCATCGTGGTCATCGGCAACACGGGCGACCCGGCCACGCCGTACGAGGGCGCGAAGAAGATGGCGGACGCGCTTGGCAAGGGCGTCGGTGTCGAGCTGACGTACAAGGGCCAGGGGCACGGGGCGTACGACAGCAAGAACAAGTGTGTGCGGAACGCGGTGAACGGCTATCTGCTCGACGGCACGGTGCCGAAGGAGGGCACGGTCTGCTCGTGACGTGGTGAGGGCCACCCGGGGCGCCCCGGATCACTGTCGGTGGCCCCGCCTACTATGGCTTGACTGTCTTCCGAGGGGGGAAGCGCTCCATGCCGCGTTTCGTACGGTCAGCAGCTCTGGCCGCCGCAGGTGTTCTGGTGGCGGGGCTCGCCGTCGGCTGCGGCGGTTCCGACGGGGACGGGGGCAAGGACGACGCGAAGCCCGCGCCGACCGGCCCCGAGCAGTCGCCGAAGCCCGACGCCTCCTCCACGCTGCCCGCCTCGCTCACCTCCCAGAAGCTCGACTGGGGCGGCTGCAAGGCGACCGGCGGCGACCCCGCGCCCGGCTCCGAGTGGCAGTGCTCCACCCTCAAGGTCCCCTTGGACTACGCGAAGCCGGACGGCGAGACGATCGACGTCGCGCTGATACGCGCCCGGTCCACCGGCGAGGGCAAGCGCATCGGCTCTCTCCTGTTCAACTTCGGCGGGCCCGGCGGCTCCGGTGTCTCCATGCTGCCGTCGTTCGCCGACATGTACGACACGCTGCGCGAGCGATACGACCTGGTGAGCTTCGACCCGCGCGGGGTCGCGGGCAGCGAGGGCGTGCGCTGCCGCAGCGACAAGGAGACGCAGGCCGCTGAGTCCGTCGACCTCACTCCGGACACCGCGGCCGAGGAAGCGGCGTACTTCAAGGACGCGGCCGACTTCGGCGCGGGCTGCGCGCGCGGCTCGGGCAAGCTCCTCAGCCATGTCTCGACGGTCGAGGCCGCCCAGGACATGGACGTGATGCGCCAGGTGCTCGGCGACGACAAGCTGCACTACATGGGCATTTCGTACGGCACCGAACTGGGCGGCACGTACGCCCACTTGTTCCCCAAGAAGGTGGGACGCCTCACCCTGGACGCCGTCGTCGACCCCAGCGCGGACTCGGTGGGCCACGCCAAGAACCAGGCGCGGGGCTTCCAGCGCGCCCTGGACAACTATCTGAAGTCCTCGGGCCAGGACCCGAAGGCGGGCTCGCAGAAGATAGTGCGCCTCCTGAAGCGTCTCGACGCCGAGCCGCTGCCCGGATCGGGCGACCGCAAGCTCACCCAGTCCCTGGCGCTCACCGGCATCACGGTCACCCTGTACAGCAAGCAGAGCTGGCCCGCCCTGACCCGAGGCCTCGAGCAGGCGGAGAAGGGCGACGGGTCGGCACTGCTCCAGCTGGCCGACGCCTACAACGAGCGGGATCCATCGGGCCGCTACAGCACGCAGAGCCACTCGCAGCGCTCGATCTCCTGCCGCGACACCACGGCGCGGACGACTCCCGCGCAGGCGAAGCAGCAGCTCGGCGAGTTCCGCGAGATATCGCCGGTCTTCGGCGAGTTCATGGGCTGGGACACGGCGGGCTGGTGCCATTCCTGGCCGGTGGCCGGACTGCACGACTCCCCCGACGTGAGCGCTGCGGGCGCGGCGCCGATCCTGGTGGTCGGCAACACCGGGGACCCCGCCACGCCCTACGAGGGCGCGCAGAAGATGGCCGACGAGCTCGGCAAGGGCGTGGGCACCATGCTGACCTGGAAGGGCGAGGGGCACGGTGCGTACGGCATGGGCAGCGACTGCGTGGACAGCACGGTCGACGCCTACCTGCTGGACGGCAAGGCACCGAAGGACGGCAAGATCTGCTCATGAGAAAAGGCCCCGCTCACCAGAGGTGAGCGGGGCCTTGCTCCAGCAGGTCAGTACACCGGCTTCTCGGGCTCGATCTGGTTGACCCAGCCGATCACGCCGCCGCCCACGTGCACCGCGTCGCTGAAGCCCGCGGACTTCAGCACGGCGAGGACCTCCGCGGACCGGACACCCGTCTTGCAGTGCAAGACGATCTTCTTGTCCTGCGGAAGGCTCTCCAGGGCGGTGCCCATGAGGAACTCGTTCTTGGGGATCAGCTTGGCGCCGGGGATCGAGACGATCTCCCACTCGTTCTGCTCGCGAACATCGATGATCTCGATCTTCTCGTCCGCGTCGATCCACTCCTTGAGCTGCTTGGGAGTGATCGTCGAGCCGAGCGCCGCCTCCTGGGCCTCGTCGGACACGACGCCGCAGAAGGCTTCGTAGTCGATGAGCTCGGTGACGGTGGCGTTCGGACCGCAGACCGCGCAGTCCGGGTCCTTGCGGACCTTGACCTGGCGGTACTGCATCTCCAGGGCGTCGTAGATCATCAGGCGGCCGACCAGCGGGTCGCCCACGCCGGCCAGGACCTTGATCGCCTCGGTGACCTGGATGGAGCCGATGGACGCGCAGAGCACGCCGAGCACGCCGCCCTCGGCGCAGGACGGGACCATGCCGGGGGGCGGGGGCTCCGGGTAGAGGCAGCGGTAGCACGGGCCGTGCTCGCTCCAGAAGACGGACGCCTGGCCGTCGAAGCGGTAGATCGAACCCCATACGTACGGCTTGTTGAGCAGTACGCAGGCGTCGTTGACCAGGTAACGCGTGGCGAAGTTGTCCGTGCCGTCGACGATCAGGTCGTACTGGCTGAAGATGTCCATCACGTTCTCGGCCTCGAGCCGCTCTTCGTGGAGGATCACGTTCACGTACGGGTTGATGCCGAGGACGGAGTCCTTCGCCGATGCCGCCTTGGAGCGGCCGATGTCGGCCTGACTGTGGATGATCTGGCGCTGCAGGTTCGACTCGTCGACCTCGTCGAACTCCACGATGCCGAGCGTGCCGACGCCCGCCGCGGCGAGGTACATCAGCGCCGGTGACCCGAGGCCGCCGGCGCCGACACACAGCACCTTGGCGTTCTTCAGCCGCTTCTGCCCGTCCATCCCGACGTCGGGGATGATCAGGTGGCGGGAGTACCTGCGAACCTCGTCGACGGTGAGCTCAGATGCTGGCTCGACCAGGGGTGGCAGCGACACGGGGACTCCGTTGGTCGGTTTTTCGGAACAGTGGTTCTGTCCGTAACACTGCCACGCCCTTCTTCATTCCGAGACACCCGTTCCGATGCGCGAGACGATTTCGTCCCAGTACCCGGGCATCGACTCCCACGGGTCGTCGGCTCCCCCACTGTCCACCCGGTCGGTGAAGTAGATCGTCGACGCGCCCTGCCAGCGTGCGATGCGCAGTGCCTCGTCGAGATGACCGCGCGGCATGCCGTGCACGAAGTGGCAGAAGCGCTCGGGCGGATAGTCGGCGGTCCACTCGGCCACCTGTGACCAGCGGTAGTCGCTCCAGGGGCCGGAGAAGGTCACCAACTGGTCGCCGGATTCCGCGTATCCGGGATACGGATGGGTGCCGTGCCCCAGGACGATGTGCGCGTCGTCGCAGAGCGCGCGCAGCGTCGTGACCGTCCTGCGCACCTCCGGGAGCGCGGCGCGCTCGGTGGGGCAGCGGTCCAGCAAGAAGCCGTCGACCTGGTACCAGTCGAGGTAGCGGTGCGCGTCGGAGACGAGCTCCCCGAAGCCGCGTGCGCCGTACGTCACGTCGAGGTGACCCAGAACACGTACGCCCGCGTTGCGCAGCCGCCCCGCCGCCTCCAGGCAGTGCGGGTCGGGCCGGTCTCCCGGCCCCCTGCTCACATTCAGGACGACCCAGTCCAAAGGGGTTCCGGGGCGGGTGAGTTCGGACCATTCGGCGGGGGCGACGAGGGGGTGCGCGAAGCCCGGGATGCCGAAGCGGAGACGTACGTCGGTGTGTGCGGTGCCTGTGGCTGTGCTGGTCAGATGCGGCATGCCGCCTCCATCCAGATGTCGGCGAGTGATTCTTCGAGGTTGATCCGGGGGCGCCAGCCGAGCCGGTCGCGCGCGGTGCGCACATCGGCCTGCTGCCAGCTGCCGCACCCGTCGGGGTAGGGGTAGGCGGCCGGGCTCCCGTGGTCGGATTCGGCGCGGGGGTGCCCGATGGATTGCCGCAGGGCCCCTTGGTCGAGCTCATGCAGGGCTCCGCCGTACCCGGCGACACGCGCCAGGACGGCCGCCGCGTCACGCAGACGTACGGCACGGCCCGCCCCGATGTTCACGATCCCCTGGGCGGCGGAGAGCGAGGCGGCGTGCACGGCGCGCGCCACGTCGCGTACGTCGATGAAGTCACGCTGGACGCCGAGCCCCCCGAGCTTGAGCTCGCCGTCACCGGCCTGCATGGCCCGCCGCATGGCCTCCGCGAGCCGCCCGAGCGGCGATCCGGCCGGGGTGCCGGGCCCGGCGGGCGAGAACACCCGCAGGACGACGGCGTCGAGGCCGGACCCGAGGACCAGCTCGGTGGCGGCGAGCTTGCTGACGCCGTACGGTCCGCCGGGCCTGGGCACGGCGTCCTCGGCGGTGGAGGACCCCGGCTGGCTCGGCCCGTACTCGGCACCGCACCCCAGCTGCACCAGGCGTGCCCCGCATCCGCTGCGGCGCAGGGCCTCGCAGATCGTGGCGACGGCGACGGTGTTGTGCCGGGTCAGCTCGCGGGCGCCGCCTCGGGTGGCGCCCGCGCAGTTGATGACGACGCCCGGGTGCACGGCGTCCAGGAAGCGGGTGAGCGCGCCGGGGCTGCCGCTCGCGAGGTCGAACCGTACGTCCGAGTCGTCACCGCGGCCGAGCGCGGTGAGCTGCACCGCCGGGTCGGCGAGCAGCCGGTCGGCGACGAACCGGCCGAGGTATCCGTTGGCTCCGATCAGCAGCACCCTCATCGGGCGGCTCCCGGCTTGGATTCTCGGATGCTGGGGGTGCTCATCTGGCGTTCTCCTTCAGGGGGTTGCCGTAATTCACGGGGTAAGGCCCGCGGTGTCGGCCCCGCGGGAGAGAGAGACTGCGAGTAGGCCGGGGAGGAACCGGCAGGCGCGACGCCCCGCTGCCGTCGGCCCGTCGGCGTGGCGTCGAGTGAGCCGCGGACAGCGGCGCGCACGCTCAAGGCGCCCCGTCCGCATGCGCGGAGGCCCGGCTGAGCACCCGCAGGGAGTGGAGCAACAGCACGCCCGCGGCGGCGCCGCACGCGACGACGGGTACGACACCGGGCCCCCAGGCAAGGACCGCCCCCTCCACCGGGGCAGCCAGCCACGCGCACCCGGGCAGACGCCCCGCGAACACGGAGGCGAGCGAGGCCGCCTCCACCGCCCCCGCGGCCCCCAGCATCAGCAGGGGTGCCCGCGTGAAGCCGTACGAGGAGAGCAGCCGGGAGAGCAGCAGCAGCGCGCCGAGCGCCCCGGCCCCGGCGGAGGCCGGCACCCCATAGGCGGACCCGGCCCCCACGAGCAGGGCCCCCAGGGCGCACAGGTACAGGGCGACCACGCCAAGGAGCAACGGCCGGACAGATGCGGTGAATTCGGCGAGCCCCCGGCTGAGCGAAAGCCGTCGCCGTGCCCCCACGGCGAACAGCCGCACGCACCACACCGCGGGCGCGACAGCGAGCGAGAGCCCCAGCGCGGCAGCGGTCGACGGCGCCCACGGGCCATCGGGACCACCCGCAACGGCGGCCCGCAGCAGTCCGTCGCCGAAGAGGGCGTACGCGACGAGAAGACACACCCACGCGCGCGTGGCCGGCACGACGTGGTGCGCGCAACGCAGCGGGCCGTACCGAAGGGCCACCCGCAGCGCGACGGCCACGGCGAGGGCTCCGCCGAGCCCCACCGCGAGCCGCGCACGCCCCTCGCTCAGCTCTAGCCCCATGGCTGCGAGCCCGCACACCACACCCGGCAGCAGGGCGAACACCGCCCATCCGGCGGGCACTTCGGGCGCTCCCTGCGAGGCAAGCGGCACGGGGACGCCGCGCTCCTCCTCACCACGCGGCACGCGCGCGTACATCTCCTCGGCGAGCGCGAACACGTCCCGGTGCCGGAACCGCGCGGCGGTCCTGTCGGTCACTCCGTGCGCCTCAAGACCCGCGGCGATCTCCAGCGGGTCGACGGCGCGCTCGCACAGCTCCCGGTGCCGGTGCATCAGGGCCTTCACGGGATCGACAGCACCGCGCCGCACGGGCTTGGAGCCACTACCGGCACCGGCGCCCGCCCCCCGCCATGCCGCGGGCTCCCGCACCAGTGCCGCGTCGGCCACCAGTTCCTCCGACCGCACATCCCACCCGCCGGGGCTCCCGGGGGCCCGTGGCGCGTCCACCTGCTGCTCCTTGCTCATACACCCGCCCCCTTCAACTGCTCCGGCCTGTCCGCCTCTTGAGCCCAGCTGGGCGCGCCGCCCGGGCCCGATGCCGTGCCCGCGTCCCCGCCACCCGCGGCGACCGCCCACCGACCGGGCATGTACGCCTCTGCCGGATTGCCGAACGGCACCGGCTCGCCCGCGTCGTCGACGGCCTCCCTGCGCACCGGACAGTGCGAGACGATCTCCAGGTAGATGCCGCGAAATGCCTCGATGTTCTGCTCCACGGTGAACAGTTCGAGCGCCCGCGCACGCGCCGCCGCCCCGAGCCGCTCGCGCCGCCCGGCGTCGCGCAGCAGCGTCACGCACGCCTCGGCGAGCGCCCGCGGATTGCGCGGCGGCACCACGAGCCCCGTGCCGCCGATGACCTCGACGACCGCTCCGACGTCGGTGGAGACCGTCGCCCGCCCGCAGAACATCGCCTCGACCAGGCTGATCGGGAAGCCCTCGACGACGCTCGAAAGGACGACGACGCTCCCCGCGGCGTACGCGTCCTCAAGATCGGGCACCTCGGGCGCGCCGATCTCCTCGAAGGACACGGGGTTGTCGCCGACGGCGTGCGCGCCCTGAGCCTCGTCGGGGAAGAGCTGTGCGGCGAGGGCCCTGCAGTGCGCGAGGTAAGCGGCCGCATCCTGGCCTTCCGCGGGCGCCCCGACGATGCGCAGCCGCGCCTTGGGCTCCTCCTTGCGGACCTCCGCGAAGGCGTGGAGCAGGGAGATCAGGTCCTTGGCGGGCTCGATGCGCCCGACCCAGAGGAGCGTGTCGGGGTCGCCCGGGTCCTCCCGCTCGCCGACCTCCGCGAAGCGGGACACCTCCATGCCCGGGTAGACCGTGCGCAGCTTGGCCCGCTCGGCTCCGCACCGCTCCTGCCAGCGGCGGGCGTGCGTGTTGCCGGGGGTGATGATCGTGGCCTGGCGGTACACCTCGGCGGCGAGCCTGCCGTGGAAGGAGGTGAGCAGCGCCCGCGCCGGCGCGCTCAGCGCCTCGTCGCCGGTCGCGAGGTAGTGCGCCCGCAGCTGCACGCCGTACTCGGTGACCAGGAGCGGCACCCCGGAGAAGTGCTTGGCGAGGAGGCCGGGTACCGCCGCCGGGCCGCCGGACGTGGCGTGGCACAGGTCCACCGCGCCGAGGCCGTCTTCCCCGTACCAGTCGAGGGAGAGCGGGCGCAGCGCGCGCTCCAGGAGGCCCGCCACGGTGAGCAGGGCAGGTACCCGTGCGGCGCGCGCGGCGCGGAGTGCGCCCGGCGCGCGGCACGCGCCCTCCAGGGCGCGCACGGCCGCTTCGGAGCGCAGCGCGCCGACGAGGCCACCCTGGTCCCTGGCGAGTTCGGCGAGGCCGTAGAGCGCGCTGCCGAAACGGTCCGCCAACTCGCCGGAGGCGCCGTAGGCCCCGGAGGCTCCCGCCGCCCCGGAGTCGCACACCACGGCCGCCAGTTCGCCGAAGCACTCCGCGAAGCGCCGCCGCGCCCGCCGTCCGTGCCCGGCTCCGAAGGTGGCTTCGTCGTCGACCGTCCACAGGGGCGCCGTACACACCCGGTTCACCTGGGGCGGCAGCTCGATCCAGCCCCGCGCCTCCTGCCGCTCGCTGCGGCTGAGTGCGTAGATGTCGAATTCGTGCTGCCCGAGCCCGCGCACGAGCCGGTCGCACCAGAGCCTGGCGTCACCGCTCACATACGGATAGCCACCCTCCGTAAGCAGTCCGATGCGCACGCGTACACCCCCGATCTCCCATATGGAGAGCCGCCGTTGGTCCGGTGGCTCGCAGCGGGACGAACGTATGCGGACATGCCGGTGGCGTGATGGACGGTTGTCCATCACGCCACCAAAAGGGGTGAACGGCCGTAACTTTCCCGCACCGGTAGCGTTCCGTCGCGCTATGGCGTTCGGAGAGCGCTCTTTGGCTACGGAGCGTTAAGCTGCGGCCAGCTCCCTGCGGGCCGTGCGGCGCTGTGCCGCGGCCTCCGGGTCGAGCGCGGGCACGGCCGCCAACAGCTGTTTGGTGTACGCCTGTCGCGGCGCTCCGTACACCTCGTCGACGGAGCCCTGTTCGACGATCCGGCCCTTCCGCATCACCGCGACCCGGTCACTGACCTGGCGCACCACCGCGAGGTCGTGGGCGATGAAGACGAGGGCGAGGCCGTGCTCCCGCTGCAGTTCGGCCAGCAGCGCGGTCACTTGCGCCTGCGTCGTCACGTCGAGCGCCGAGACCGGCTCGTCGCACACGATGACCCGGGGCTCGGCGGCAAGGGCCCGCGCGATCCCGACGCGCTGCCGCTGGCCGCCGCTGAACTCGTGCGGATAGCGCCCGTAGTACGCCGGATCGAGCCCGACGCGCTCCATGAGGTCGCGCGCGTGAGCGCGCACCACGGAGTCGTCGCGCTCCCCCCGGGCACGCAGCGGATCGGCGATGGACTCGCCGATGCTCCGGCGCGGGTTGAGCGAGGAGACGGGGTCCTGGAACACCATCTGCACGCCGGTCCGTATGCCGCCGCCGGACGCCGAAGCGTCCCCATGACGGATGTCACCCGCCGAGGGTTCGAGCAGCCCCACCAGCATCCGCCCGAGCGTCGTCTTGCCGCTGCCGCTCTCCCCCACGACTCCGAGCGTCTCTCCCCGGCGGACCGTGAGCGAGACCCCGTCCACCGCGGCGAACGCGCGCTTGCCGCGCCCGAACTCCCGCCGCAGGCCGACGGCTTCGAGTACGACGTCACCCTGCGCGCGGGAGGCCTCCTCGTGTGGTGAGGCCACCTCGCGTGGTGAGTCCACTCGGGGCACCGCCCCGAGCAGCTCCCGCGTGTACGCCTCCTCGGGCGCCCCGAGGACCTCCCGCACGGGACCGCGCTCGACGGCCCGCCCGTACCGCATGACCAGGACGTCGTCGACGCTCTCCGCCGCGACGCCGACGTCGTGGGTGACCAGGAGAAGACCCATCCCGGTCTCGGCCCGCAACGCGTGCAGCAGGTCGAGGATCTGGGCCTGCACGGTGACGTCCAGGGCGGTCGTCGGCTCGTCCGCGATCAACAGCTCGGGCTCGCAGGCGAGCGCCATGGCGATGAGCGCGCGCTGCCGCATGCCGCCGCTGAACTCGTGCGGCCGGGAACGCGCCCTGCGTACGGCGTCCGGAATCCCCACCCGGTCGAGCACTTCGGCGGCACGCGCGCGTGCCGCCCTGCGCGAGGCCCCCGTGTGCACGCGGTACACCTCGGCGATCTGGTCACCGACCGCGTAGTACGGGTCGAGGGACGACAGCGGGTCCTGGAAGACCATCGCCACCTTTCCGCCCCGCAGCCGCCGCAGTTCCTCGCCGGACGCTTCCTGTACGTCGATGCCGCCGACCCGCACCGTGCCGCCGACGTTCGCTCCGGTCCCCCGGTGGAGCCCGAGCAGCGCGGAGGCCACCGTGCTCTTGCCGGACCCCGACTCGCCGACGAGGCCGAGCGCGGCGCCCTTCTCCAGCGTGAAGGAGAGCCGGTCGACGGCCCGCGTCTCCCCGAAATCGACCACCAGGTCGGTCACTTGGACGAGACTCTGGGCCAGGCTCATGACAGGACCACCCTTCGGTCGGCCACCGCGTAAAGGACGTCCGCGACGGCGTTGGCGAGCACTACGAAGAAGCCGGTCACCAGGACCATGCCGACCACGACCGGCAGATCGACGACCTTGACCGCGTGCACGAGTTCGCGCCCCATGCCGGGCAGGCCGAAGAGCGTCTCGCTGAGCACGGCGCCGCCGAACATCGACCCGAAGTCGTTGGCGCTCAGCGCGATGACCGGGGCGACAGCGCCCCGCAGGGCGTGCTTGCCGATGATCGAGCGCTCCCCGACGCCGTACGCACGGAAGGTCCGCACATGGTCGTCGGCGAGGGTCTCCAGCATCGAGGAGCGGGTCAGGCGCGCGTACTTGGCGGCTTCGATCAGCGCGAGGGAGAGCCAGGGAAGCAGCAGGTTCCACGCCCACTGCTGGGGGTCGTCGGTGAACGCGACGTACTGCGGGAAGGGCAGCCAGTTCAGCTGGCCGCAGACCACGATCATCAGCAGCAGACCGATGACGAAGACGGGCGTGGCCGTGCCCGCGAGGGTGACGGCGGTCAGGACGCGCTCGGTGACGCGCCCGCGCCGCCAGGCGGAGAGGACGCCGGTGCCGACCCCGAGGATCAGCCACATCACCATGGCGCCGAGCGCGAGCGACCCGGTGACCGGCAGCTTCGCCAGGATCAGCTGGGTGACCTGCTGGTCGCTCTGGTAGGAGAGCCCGAGGCAGGGAGCGTCGCAGTGCTCCACGCCCGTGCCCGTCGAGTAGTCCTGTCCGACGAAGACGGACCGCAGGAAGTCCCAGTAGCGGACGTACACCGGGTCGTCGAGCCGCAACTGCTCGGACACCTGGGCCACTTGAGCCGGTGAGCAGCGCGGGCCGCAGGTGATCTGGGCGACGTCACCGGGAGCGACGTAGAAGACCGCGTAGATGATCACGGAGATGGCGAGCAGTGTGACGAGGGCGCCGATCAGGCGCCGCAGCAGAAACCCGGTCATGCCTTGCCCTCCCGCTTGCGCCCGGTCCCGACCCGCAGCCGCGACGCGGCCCGTGGATCGAGCGCGGTCCGCACACCGTCCCCGAGGACGGTCAGCGCGAGCACCGTCACGAACAGCGCCCCCGCCGGCAGCAGTAGGTACTGCGGCGCAGCCTGGTACCAGATGTCGGCCGATGTCAGCATCTGCCCCCAGGAAGCGGTCGGCGGCTTGACGCCGACGCCGAGGAAGGACAGCGCGGCCTCCACCGTGATGTTCATCGGGACGAGCAGCGCCGCGTACGTGATGACGGGGGCGGCGAGCCCCGGCAGGAGTTCGCGGCGCGCGATGCGCCAGGTGCTCCAGCCGCTGAGCCGGGCGGCGGCCACGTAGTCGAGCTCCTTCAGGGTCATGGTCTGCGCGCGCACGATCTTGGCCGTGCTGCCCCAGGCGACGAGCCCGATGACCAGGGCGACGAGGACGGGGCGCGGGAAGCCGCTGGGCACGATCGCCATCAGGGCGAGCGAGAGGACCATCAGCGGCATGGCGACGATGACGTCGGTGGCGCGGCTGAGCACCTGGTCGACCAGGCGGTTGCCGAGCCCGGCCGCGATGCCGATGCCGACGCCGAGGAGCACCTGCACGAGGGTCGCGGCGAGCGCGACGCCCAGGGAGACCCGCGCGCCGTACACGAGGCGGGCGAACAGGTCGCGCCCGGTCTGCGGTTCGACGCCGAGCCAGTGCTCGGCGCTGATCCCGCCGAACGAGCCGATCGGCACACCGCCGCGCCCGGAGTCGATGAGGTCGGGGTGGTACGTACTGGGGTCCTGGCCCTCGATGGCGGTGAGCAGCGGCGCGGCGAGCGCGACAAGGACGAGAAGCGCGACGACGGACGCCGCGACGAGGGCGGCGCGCTGCGCACGCAGCCGCCGCCAGAACTGACGGGCACCGGAAGTCGGGGCGGGCGCCGTGGCGCCCGTCCCCGCTTCCGAGGCCAACAGGGCCTCGCTCATGGTGATGTGACCGCTGACCCTTACTTGACCGCGACCTGGGAGACGTCGAGGACGCCCGTCCAGTCACTGATCACGACGTTCTTGACGTCCTTGCCGTACAGGCGCTTGTAGACCGGGTGGAACAGCGGCACGGTCAGGGCCTGCTCGCCGATCTTCTTGTCGAGGGCGCCCCAGCGCTTCGCGGCGGCGTCGAGGTCGGTGAGCTTGTTGATCTCGTCGATCTCGTCGTTGACCGACTTGTCGTCAAGGAAGCCGGTGTTGAAGTTGGCGCCGTCCTTCACGATCTGCCGCCCGTCGAAGATCGGGGCGAGGAAGGGACCACCGGAGGGCCAGTCGGCGCCCCAGTGGGCGAGGAAGAGACCCGGCTCGTCCTTGGCGCTGTGCACCTTGTCCTTGTAGTCGTTGTCCTCGAGGCCCTCCAGCTTGACCTTGATCCCGGCCTTCTTCAGGGCGTCCTGGATCGCGGTGGCGATCTCCGGGCTCGTCTCGAAGTCCTTGGCGTTGGAGTGGGTCAGCGTGATGGTGAGCCCGTCCTTGTGACCGGCCTTCTCAAGAAGCTCCTTGGCCTTCTTCGGATTGCCGTTCGCGCCCGCCGGGAAGTGGTCGTACTTCGTGTATCCGAAGGACTTCTGGTTCGGGAGGTACGTCGTCGCGGGCTCGGCGAGCGAGGAGCCGCCGGCGGCGTTGACCACGGACGAGCGGTCGACGGCGTACGAGACGGCCTCGCGCACCTTCGGGTCGTCGAAGGGCTTCACCTTCGGGTTGAAGGCGAGGTAGTTCGTGTATCCGAAGTGCCCGGTGCCGACGCGCGACGCCAGGGCCTTGTCGCCGGTGACCTTGGCGAGTTCGGCGGGGCCGAGGTTCGTGTCGGTGGTCACGGCGGCTGCGTCCGCGCCCTGACCCGCCGAGAGCCGCTGGTTGATGACGGAGGAGTTGAGGCCGGACCGCACGTCGATCTTGTCCGGGTAGGCCTTGCGCTCGGGATCGGTCTTCGCCGACCAGTGCGCGTTGCGCTCCAGGGTGAGGCGCTCGCCGTCGTTCTCGTTCTTGACGACCTTGTAGGGGCCCGAGGAGACCGGGTGCTCCTCGTACTTCGTGCCCTTGTCCTTGCTCTTGGGGACAGGCGTGAACTGCGTCTGGGTGGCCAGATAGGGGAATTCCCCCTCGGGCTTGTTGAGGTGGAAGACGATGGTCCGCTCGTCGGGCGTCTCGATCGACTCGAGCCCCTTGCCGCTCTTGTCCTTGTAGGGCCCGGCGTACTTGTCGCCGCCGATCAGCCAGTCCCTCAAGTAGGGCGCGCCACCGGAGAGTTCACCGGCGAAGGAGCGCTCGATCCCGTACTTGATGTCGGCGGACGTGATCGGTGAACCGTCCTCGTACTTGAGGCCCTTCTTCAGCGTGTACGTCCACACCGTGGCGTTCTTGCTCGACTTGCCGAGGTCCGTGGCGAGGTCCGGCACGACTTCCGAGCCCTTGGCGCCGTCCTCGCGGTTGCGGGTGGTCAGGGTGCGGAAGACGAGCGAGGGGACGTTGCCGCCGCCCGATGTGTAGAGCCGCGCCGGGTCGAAGTCGACCTGCGGGGCGCTGTTGAGGACGGTGAGTGTGCCGCCCTTGGCGGGCTTGCCGCCGGCGCCGCCGCTCCCTGCCTCGTTGTCCTCGGGGCCCGCGCAGGCGGCGGCCCCCGCTGCCAGGACGAGGCTGACGGATGCCGCTGCCACGCGGCGGGCTATGACGGACGGTTGACGCATGGGAAGGGACCTCTCGGAGAATCAAGCGGGGGAAGAGAGCTGAGGAAAAGAGCAGAGCTCGCCCCGGGGTCGCCGAAGAAGGTCAGTCAGGACCGCAGAGGGTGCAGAAGCTGCAGAGGTGCAGAGACTGCAGAGGGTCCTGAGAGAAAGCGACGCACGCGCCAGGGGCGGGCGTCAGCAACAGTGAATGTCGGACACGCAGAGCGCGGTCACGCCAAAGAGCGCCAGCTCAAGGGCGGCGCGCGAGGAGGCGTGACGAGGCGACATGCGGAGAAATATGAACGAAGTTTCGGCTGATGTCAAAGCTGTTGACCGACGACGCCGATCGACAAACGACCGCATGCCGATACTTCCGTCTCAACTCTTGGGAAACGCCCAGGGGTTGGCCTTGCACTTGATTCCGTCGTGGTCGAGGAACTTCGTCTGCTGCTGCATGACGGGGGCGAGCTCGCCGTCCTTCGTGCAGTCCGTGTGGTTGAAGCCGAGCCGGTGACCGACCTCGTGGTTGATCAGCATCTGCCGGTACGGATGGATGCGGTCGCCGTAGGTCCTGGCACCCTGCGCCCACCGATAGGCATTGATCATGACGCGGTCCGTGGCCGCGGAATCACACGAGACGTTCTGCTCAAGCGTGTCGAGCCCGGATTTCGCGCACCACTTCGCGGTCGTCCCCGGGCTGGCGAGCGTGATGACGAAATCGGGTTTCCCCGAAGAGATCCGCTCGAAGGCCCGGCCCCCGCCGTGCGCCCAGCTCCGTTCGTCGTTCAGGGTCTTCTGCACGGCCGACGCGAACAGCTCGCCGTCCAGGCCCATCCCCTTCTCGACGTCGACGCGGTAGCGGAACAGCTGTCCCTTGCCGGGCGCCTTGTCGAACCCGGCCATCGCGTCGAAGTCGCCGGACGCCGTGAGCTTGGCGTCGAGCGGGTACTTCTTGGCCATCTTCGTCTCGTACGTCGCCGGGGCGGACTCAGGAGGCGTGGGCCGGTCGTCCGAGCGGGACGCGTCCTCGCCGGAGCCACGGCCTTCCTGGCCCTTCGCGGCCTGCGTCTCGGGAGCAGAATCCTTTGGCCTGTCGGTCACCTGGCCGGCCACGACGACCGCGAGGACGGTGGTGACGGCGGCCGCGGCGATCCCGGTGAAGGTGCGGCCCTTGCCGCCGCCCTTGCCGTCCTTGGCCTCGTCGTCCGCGACATTTCCGGGGCCGCCGGTTCCGTCGGCTCCGTCAGCTCCGTCGGTTCCGTCGGTTCCGTCGGACCAGAGCTCTCCGTGCGCTTCCTCGTCCGCGTCGACCGCGCGGTCCCAGTCGGTGACGGAGGCGTACGGGTCGCGGGGCGGGGTGCCGGCCGACATGGGCGAGGGGCGGCTCGCGCCGCCCCCGAAGAGGTCCTCGTCGGCGAGGTCGTCGCCGAACGCGTCCACGTACTCGCGGCGTGGTCCCGGCACACGGGGCGGCGCGGTCCGCGCTCCCGGCGTCCCGTAGGCGGCGCCCATCCGCGGCCCGGCTCCCCATGCCCCGCCCGGCTCACGCTGCTCGGGGTGCCCGCCACGGACGTGCGGCGTGCCGTGGGAAGGCGTCGCCTGGGGCATGCCGTGCGGCGGGGTCGCCTGCGGTACTCCGTGCGCGGGCGTGCCGTCGTCCCCGGGGGCGCGCCTGCGGCGCCCCGTGCCGGGACCCGGCGGGCGAGCGCCCTGAGGCGACGGTATGTCGGTGGTGTTCGTGCTGCCCGTGTTGTCTGCGAGGTCGGACGAACCCCGGCGGCTATGACGTCCCACGTGCCGCCTCAGCTCCCCGCGCCCGAACGGCCGGATTCAGGCAACTCGTCTGCGTCCGCGAGGAGTTCGCGGACGGCCGTGGCCACCGTATCCGGATACTCCATCATCGCCACATGTCCCGCGTCCGGCAGTGTGAGCAGCCGTGAGTCACGGAACGCGGCGGCGGCCTTGCGGGCCATGCGGTACGAGACGAGCAGGTCCCGGCCGCCGTAGATGAGCAGTGTCGGCGCGAGCACCCGCTCCGCCTGCCGCCACAGGCCGTGCTGCCCGCCCAGCGTGTACGCGTTCACGATGCCGCGCGCCGAGCGTGCCATCGCGTCCCACATGTACGGAAGGGCGAGTCGGCGCTCCATCTCCCGCACGGCGGCGCTGAACCCCTCGGGCGAGATCCGGCCCGGGTCGCCGTAGCAGAGCGCCATGACGCCGCTGACGCGCTGCTCGGCCGTCCAGTCCTTGGTGAGCCTGGTGAACAGAGCCGCGACGCCGGGCACCGCGAGGAGTCCGGTCGGCAGCGCCGTGCGCTGCACCCGCAGCTCCGGGAGCGCGGGCGAGATCAGCGTGAGGGTGCGGACCAGGTCGGGGCGGACGGCGGCCACGCGTGTGGTGACCGCGCCGCCCAGCGAGTTGGCGATCAGGTGCACGGGCCCGTCTTCGCGGGCGTCCAGATATCGGATGACCGCGCGCGCGTGCCCGGTGATCGAGTAGTCGCCGTCGTCCGGCGGCGGCGAGTCGCCGAACCCCGGCAGGTCGAGCGCCGCGCAGTCGACGACGTCCTCAAGGAGCGGCATCAGGGCCGACCAGTTCTGCGAGGACCCGCCAAGACCGTGGACGTACAGCGCGGAGGGCAGCCCCTCGCGGACCGACGGCCTGGAACGCACCGAGAGCGTGAGCCCGGGGAGGGTGACCGAGTCGAGCCGCTCGCCCGCCGCGACCCCGACGGCACCCGGTTTGGGCGCGACGGAGGCGGCGATCACGTTCGGCAGCTCGGTCGAAGACATGCGGCAATGTTACGAGACGATCACACGGTGGTTCATGTGTTCGCCGTCACAGATCCCGACGATGTCGCCCGGAGATCGCGTAGCGCCCGGTTCGGCAGTCTCCTAGGCTCATAGGAGAGGGCGAACAGGGCACTCGCACCACTAGTCCGCTAGGGAAGAGAGCCACGATGACCGTCGACCCGTCCGACCCCGAGACCTTCGAGGTCGAAGAGACCGCAGATCCCAGCCCCGAGGCACCCGAGGCCGATGCCGCGGAGCAACACACCGACCTCGCACCGCGCGAGGACGACTCCTTGCAGGACGCGGACACGGACGCCGCCAACGAGGCAGACCTGGCCGAACAGGCCCGCGTCGTGAGCATGGACGAGGACGACTATCGCTGAGCTGCCCGTGTTTGCCCTGCTACGCACGGCTTTCACGGCCATCCAGTCCGTGAAATTCTCCGCTCGTACCGCGCACATCACGGTTACCGAAAAGTACGATGGCCGCGCGGCGCACACCGCACATTCACGATCATGGGAGGCGGCGTGACAGCCATCGAGCAGACAGAGGCAGCACGCCCGCGGGGCACACGCCTGCCGCGTCGTGCCCGACGCAATCAGTTGCTGGGCGCGGCTCAGGAGGTCTTCGTCGCGCAGGGTTACCACGCGGCGGCGATGGACGACATCGCCGAGCGGGCCGGAGTCAGCAAGCCGGTGCTCTACCAGCACTTCCCCGGCAAGCTCGACCTGTACCTCGCCCTGCTCGACCAGCACTGCGAGTCACTGCTGCAGTCGGTCCGTACGGCACTTGCCTCCACGTCGGACAACAAGCTGCGGGTCGCGGCCACGATGGACGCGTACTTCGCGTACGTGGAGGACGAGGGCGGCGCTTTCCGTCTTGTCTTCGAGTCCGACCTGACGAACGAGGCAGCGGTCCGCGAGCGCGTGGACCGGGTCACGCTCCAGTGCGCGGAAGCGATCTGCGAGGTCATCGCCGAGGACACGGGGCTGCCCCGTGACGAGGCGATGCTGCTCGCGGTGGGCCTCGGCGGCTACTCACAGGTGGTGGCCCGGTACTGGCTCGCCAGCGGCAGCACGGTCCCGCGCGACAAGGCGGTGGAGCTGCTCACCTCGCTGGCCTGGCGCGGCATCGCCGGCTTCCCCCTGCACGGCGTGGACGGCCACTGACCGGAGCCCGGTTTCCCGTTGCCGGATTCTGTTCCCGATCTCTGTTCGCTACTGGCGTGCAGCGGCGGAACCGTCGGCATCGCTTCACCGGGCTAATGTGTGCTGAGTACGGCGCGGACGCCCGCGCACATCACTGACCGTCGGAGGGACAAAGCCGTGGAGGTCAAGATCGGCGTGCAGTACGCGCCCCGCGAGATCGTGCTGGAGAGCGGCCAGAGTGCCGAGGAAGTCGAGCACGCGGTGTCCGAGGCGCTGACCGGCAAGTCGCCGCTGCTGAGCCTCGTGGACGACCACGGCCGCAAGGTCCTGGTTCCGGCCGACCGCCTTGCGTACGTCGAGCTCGGTGAGCCGACCGCGCGCAAGGTGGGCTTCAGCGCCCTGTAGTTCAGGGGCGCCGCACGCAGGACGAACAACGAGAACGGCCCGGTGGTCACAACCACCGGGCCGTTCTCGTGTGTTGACGCGCCCCGCGCACGGAAGGTCCGGGGGGCTGTCTGGAGGGTTGCATTCCGGCCGCCAGGGGTAAGACCGGCTACGACCGTTTCGCACCTGGCCGCGAGGGAGGGAACACCCTGTGATTCTGGAAGCACTCGGGTCCGCACTGCTCGGTTTCGCCCTGGCATGGGCCGCGGCCCACCGACTGCCCCACCGGTTGCCCGCACGCAACCTGGTCCTGTCGACCGGGGCGGCGGGCGCCGTGATCGGTGCCTTCGTCACGCACATGGCCCTGGGCGCGGGCCACGCACCCGCCACGATCGCGGGCGCGGTGGCCGTAGCCGCGGCCCTGCTCTCACTCCTGATCCGCCCCAGCCGGAGCCGACTGCGCCGTCGCTCAGCGACGGCGTAGGGCACGGGGAACGGCGCGCGAAACCAGGACGCACCCGCAGAGGCCAGGCGGCGGCGCCCAGCCACAACGCCCCCGCAGGGGAATCCGCCGAACCCAGCAGAGCGCTACGCCGCCAGGCCGAGCGCAGCCATCCGCTTCGTGTGCGCCTCGGTGATCCGCGAGAACATCCGCCCGACCTCGGCGAGGTCGAAGCCATCGGCGACGCCCCCGACCAGCATGGTCGACAGCGCGTCACGGTCGGCGACCACCCGCTGCGACTGCGAGAGCGCCTCGCCCATCAGCCGTCGCGCCCACAGCGCGAGCCGCCCGCCCACGCGCGGGTCCGCGTCGATCGCGGCGCGCACCTTCTCCACGGCGAAGCTCGCGTGCCCCGTGTCGTCGAGCACGCCGAGGACGAGACGACGGGTGTCGCCGTCAAGGCGTGCCGCGACCTCGCGGTAGAAGTCACTGGCGATCGAGTCGCCCACGTACGCCTTGACCAGGCCCTCCAGCCAGTCGGACGGCGCCGTCTGGCGGTGGAAGCCGTCTAGCGCGGCCACGAAGGGCTCCATCGCCTCGGTCGCGTCCGCGCCGATCGCCGAGAGCCGGTCCCGCAGCTGCTCGAAGTGGTGGAACTCGGCGGACGCCATCTTCGCCAGCTCCGCCTTGTCGCCGAGCGTCGGCGCCAGCTTCGCGTCCTCCGCGAGCCGCTCGAACGCCGCGAGCTCTCCGTAGGCGAGCGCTCCGAGCAGGTCCACCACCGCGGCGCGGTAGTGCGGCTCTTCGGCAGCGGTCTTCCAGTCCTGGGCGGCGATTCCGGTCGGTTCGGCAGGTGTGTCAGCGGCGGTGTCAGGCGTCTCCATAAACCGCACAATAGCCCGCTCGCAGCAACGTGTAAGGGCCTGGTCAGTGACTGTGACGACGACTACGTGACCAATTCGCCAGACACGGCTGCGAGATTCCGGGGTACAGTGGTAATGCGCCTGCCGAATATTCGTCGGGCCGTACGAATGAGGATGCCCGGTCGGAGGCCCGATCGGCTCCGAACCGACAGCCCTCCAGGCGGCCCGCACAGTGCGGACGGCATGAGGAGGGAACCTCAGCGGTACGAGCGCTCGAGCGCAGGCAGTGGTCCCGCGCCCCCGGCCCCGCCCCCCAAGCAGCCGGCGGTAGTGGCACGGTCACGACCCCCAGCGTTCGCCTCGGACTGCGTCCACAGAAGAGGCAATGCCCTGACTACGACTTTCCGCGATCTCGGAATTCTCTCCGAGACGGCCGAGGCCCTCGAGGCCGTCGGCATCATCAGCCCTTTCCCCATCCAAGAGATGACGCTGCCCGTAGCGCTCTCCGGCTCCGACGTCATCGGCCAGGCCAAGACCGGCACCGGCAAGACGCTCGGCTTCGGACTCCCGCTCCTGGAGCGCGTCACCGTCCCCGCGGACGTCGAGGCAGGCCGGGCCAAGCCCGAGCAGCTGACCGACGCCCCGCAGGCGCTCATCGTCGTCCCCACCCGTGAGCTCTGCCAGCAGGTCACGAACGACCTCCTGACCGCCGGCAAGGCGCGGAACGTACGCGTCCTCGCCATATACGGCGGCCGTGCCTACGAGCCGCAGGTCGAGGCCCTCAAGAAGGGCATCGACATCGTCGTCGGCACGCCGGGTCGTCTTCTCGACCTCGCGGGCCAGAAGAAGCTCAACCTCAAGCACATCAAGTGCCTGGTCCTCGACGAGGCCGACGAGATGCTCGACCTGGGCTTCCTGCCCGACGTCGAGCGGATCATCAACATGCTGCCGCCGAAGCGCCAGACGATGCTGTTCTCGGCGACCATGCCGGGCGCGGTCATCGGCCTGGCCCGTCGCTACATGTCGCAGCCCACGCACATCCGCGCCACCGCGCCGGACGACGAGGGCCAGACCGTCGCGAACACCAAGCAGCACGTGTACCGCGCGCACAACATGGACAAGCCCGAGATGGTCTCGCGCATCCTTCAGGCCGACGGCCGCGGACTCGCGATGATCTTCTGCCGTACGAAGCGGACCGCCGCCGACATCGCCGAGCAGCTCGAGAAGCGCGGGTTCGCCTCGGGCGCCGTGCACGGCGACCTCGGCCAGGGCGCCCGCGAGCAGGCGCTGCGCGCCTTCCGCAACGGCAAGGTGGACGTGCTCGTCTGCACGGACGTCGCCGCGCGCGGCATCGACGTCGGTGGCGTCACGCACGTCATCAACTACCAGTCCCCCGAGGACGAGAAGACCTACCTGCACCGCATCGGCCGCACCGGCCGCGCGGGCGCCAAGGGCATCGCGATCACGCTGGTCGACTGGGACGACATCCCGCGCTGGCAGCTGATCAACAAGGCGCTGAACCTCGGCCTCAGCGACCCGGTCGAGACGTACTCAAGCTCTCCTCACCTGTACGAGGAGCTGAGCATCCCGGCGGGCACGAAGGGTGTGCTGCCGCGCGCCGAGCGGACCCGTGCCGGGCTCCGCGCCGAGGAGGTCGAAGACCTCGGCGAGACGGGCGGCAAGGGTGGCTCCCGCGGGCGGGACCGCGAGCGTGGCGGCCGTGACCGCGACGGTCGTGACCGCGACCGTGGGCGCGCTCCTGCTCCTGCTCCTGAGGCGGAGCGCGAGCCGCGCGAGGCGCGTACGCCGCGCAGGCGTCGCCGTACCCGCTCGGGTACCCCGCTGGAGACTCCGGCTCCGGCCGTGGCGGTGGCCGAGGCCGCGCCTGCGGCTGTGGCTTCGCCCGAGGCCGAGCTGACGGAGCCGCGTGCGCCGCGCCGCCGTCGCCGGACGCGGAGCAACTCGGAGGCCGCGGAGGCTGTGGTCGACACGGTCGAGACCGTGCAGCCCACGGAGCCTGCCGAGGCCGAGACCGAGGCCCCGGCGACCAAGCCGCGCCGCCGTACGCGCAAGGCGGCGGAGCCCGCGGCCGAGGTGACGGAGGCTGCCGAACCCGAGGCCGAGGCCCCTGCTGCCAAGCCGCGCCGCCGCACTCGCAAGGCCGCGGAGCCCGTGTCCGAGACCGTCGAGGCCGAGATTCCCGCTCAGCCGACGGAGGAGACCAAGCCGCGTCGCCGTACGCGTAAGGCCGCGGAGGCTCCGGCTGCGGCCGCCGAGGAGGCCACGGTCACCAAGCCGCGCCGCCGCCCCCGCAAGGCGGTGGCTGCGCCGGCCGAGGAGAGCTGACACGCTCCGCTGAGGTTTGACGCCTGAAGGCCCGGCCCCCTACGGGGTGCCGGGCCTTCTGCGTGCCGCATCCCCCCAACTCCCCTTCGCTGTCGCGACCCGCTTCCACCTGTCCCGGCGCTCCGCCCCGGATTCCTCCCGCCCACCCACCCGATCACCCTGCAGTTGCCAGGCAGGCCGGATGCGCAGGCCGGGAGCATCGGCACGCAGCGCAGAAACCCGACCCCAACAGCTCCGCCCCAGCCCGGTTCCCCAGCCCGGTTCCCCAGCCCGGTTCCCCAGCCCGGTTCCCCAGCCCGGTTCCCCAGCCCGGTTCCCCAGCCCGGTTCCCCAGCCCGGTTCCCCAGCCCGGTTCCCCAGCCCACCCACCCGATCACCCTGCAGTTGCCGGGCGGGGAAGACCCACGACACGCGGGAGGGCGGACCACAGCGCACCAGCAGGAGACCCAACCCACCCCAGGGCACCAGCGACCGACCCCACCCGCCCACCCAACACCGCTCGGCTGCGGGGCAACGGGTGGGTGGGCGGGAAGGATCCGCGCGAAGCGCGGGAAAGGGCGAGCCCCCAGGGCCCCAGCAGCCCCTGCGGCTGCCGGGCAATCGGGTGGGCGGGAGGGGGAGATCCGGCGCGAAGCGCCGGGAGAGTGGACCGCGAGGCACCGGCGACCAGCCCCCAACCCCCTGCGGC
>NZ_BAAAUG010000033.1:0-15814 GCF_039533825.1 Streptomyces rectiviolaceus | reverse complement strand
GGGCAATCGGGTGGGTGGGCGGGAAGGATCCGCGCGAAGCGCGGGAAAGAGGGGACCCCAGGGCGCCCTGGGAAACCCCAGAGCACCGGCAGCCGGAAAGGGGGACCCACCGCACCCGGAGGACCAGCCGTCGAGAACCGCCAAGCCGGCGGCTAGCCTCAGAGCATGAGCAGGCCCCCGACCTTCACCCCGCCCCCCGGCGTCGACGCCCCCCGCCTCCAGACCGCACGCGGCGAGTTCGCCACCCTCGACGCGCGCCCCCCGGCCGACCAGGCCAAGGGCACCGTCCTGCTGCTCCCCGGATTCACCGGGAGCAAGGAGGACTTCATCGCCCTGCTCAGGCCCATCGCAGATGCCGGATACCGGGCCATCTCCGTCGACGGCCGCGGGCAGTACCAGACCGAAGGCCCCGCGGACGACGAATCCCCGTACGCCCAGGACCAGTTGGCCCAAGACGTCCTCGCCCAGGCCGAAGCCGTCGGCGGCACGCCGCACCTCCTCGGGCACTCCCTCGGAGGGCTCATCTCCCGCGCCGCCGCCCTCCGCGCGCCCGCGGGAACCTTCGCCTCGCTCACCCTCATGGCCTCCGGCCCCGCCGCCATCTCGACCTCTCAGCAGGCCCGCGCCAAGATGCTGACGGACGCGCTCGCCGTCCTGTCGATGGCCGAGGCCTGGGCAGCCATCCAGGCGATGGATCCGCCGGAGGAGACCGACCTCGACGGTGAAGCCCTGCGCGAGCGCTGGCTGCGGCACAGCCCCGCGCAGCTCATCGCCACCGGCAAGCAGCTCTGCGTCGAGCCGGACCGCGTCACGGAGCTCGCCGACCTGCCCCTGCGCAAGCACGTCATCTCCGGCGAGCGCGACGACACCTGGCCCATCCCCTGGCTCGACGACATGGCGGACCGGCTGGACGCCCACCGCACGGTCATCACCGGCGCCGAACACTCCCCCAACACCGACCGGCCGAAGGAGACCGCCGCCGCCCTCATCGCCTTCTGGGACCCGATCAGCAGCAGCCACTAGCCACCTTCAGTACTGCGTCTGCAGCTGCCCCCAGAAGCCATCCCGCAGCGCCCGCCGCAGGTCCGACTGCCCCCGCAGCGAGTACGCGAGCAGCTTCTCGGCCTCCACCAGGAGCTCCTGGTCCACCGACCCCGGCAGGTACGGATGCCCCGGCAGCAGGTCCACCAGCGCCCCGCGCCCCCGCGCGGCCAGCCACTTCGCGGCGATCTGCGCGCCCACGAAGCGCACGTCCTCGCGGGAGGGCCGCGGCGTGCCCGCCGTCTCGTACGACGCCGCGGCGCTGCGCCGGGACACGTACGGCTTGAAGAACTCGAGGTCGAACGTGCGCTGGCTGTCGACCTCCCACAGCAGCGGCTCCGCCTGATTGCGGCCGTCGGTCGCCTCGATGCCCCACAGGTGCACCCGCGCGCCGTACCCCTGCGCCGCCTCCACCGCCGAGACCAGGTCCTCGTCGCCCCCGATCAGGGCCGCGTCGCTGATGGCTCGGTGCCGGGCGAGCGACTCCAGATCCGTCCGGATGAGGGAATCCACGCCCTTCTGCTGATTGTTCGCGTTGAGGTTGCCCAGGCGGACCTTGACGTCGGGGAGCTCCGCGATGGACTGCTGCTCCACCGTGTGGATGCGGCGCCGCGCACCGTCGTACCAGTAGACGCGCAGCAGACGGCTGTCCGCGAAGATCGTGCGCGCCTTGTCGATGAACGCCTCGATAAGACCCTCCGCGTCCAGATCGAAGGCGCGCCGGTCCTCCGTGCCGACCGCGAGCCGTCCCGCCGCCGCGTACACATATCCGGCATCGACGAAGATCGCGTGGGTGGACGGCGTCTTCGCCACCTCGGCGAGCATGCGCTCGAGGAGGCTGTTGGTGCGCTCCAGCTGGGCGCTGATCTGGACGCTGATGTCGATCTCGTCGTTCATTGGGGCTCATTGTCCCGGTGGTCACGCAGCGAACACAACCGGTCTCGCTACTCGTGAGTAATTAGCCTGTCGAAAAATTTCCTTAGCGTAGGGAATGTTTGCTGGGGGCAACTCGTTCTACCCATATGGAACGCCGGACACAGCTGTCCCGGGGGACCACAACTCCAGTAGTTCTCCTTCAGGAGGATGACCAGACGAAGGGAGAAGCCATATGCGCTTCGAAATCATGCGACTCGACGACGTCGACGGCGCCGCCGTGGACCGGACCGTCGTAGACGCCGCCTCCGTCAATCGGATCGTGCAGCAGGCCGCAGCGATCGGCCAGCGCATCTATATCCGTCCGGCCGAATCCCCGGCCTCGTAACGCACACGTTGCACTGACAGGTTGAAGGGCCCCCGTACACCTTTGGTACGGGGGCCCTTGGCATGCCCGGGGCCGGGTGTCCACGCGGGATCACCGGAGCCCTAGCCGCCGTTGATCACCTGTGTCACGCCGTTGATGATCTGCTGCACCGCGATCGCGGAGAGCATCATGCCCGCGAGCCGCGTCACCAGGACCACGCCGCCGTCCTTGATGACCCGGATGATCAGCAGCGAGTAGCGCATCACCAGCCACAGCACGACGTGCATCGCCACGATCGCCGCCCACACGGAGATCTGGGTGCCGACACTGTCGGCGTCCTGGACGGCCAGGATGACGGAGACGATCGCGCCCGGCCCGGCGAGCAGCGGCATGCCGAGCGGCACGAGCGCGACATTGACGTCCTTGGTCTGCTTGGGCTCGTCCGTCTTGCCGGTGAGCAGGTCGAGCGCGATCAGGAGGAGCAGCAGACCGCCCGCGATCATCAGCGCGGGGACGGAGACATGGAGGTAGTCGAGGATCTGGTGCCCCAGGAGCCCGAAGACCGCGATCACGCCGAAGGCGACGCACACGGCCTGGAAGGCCATCTTCTTCTGCACCTTGGCGGGGCGCCCGGAGGTGAGTCCGAGGAAGATCGGGGTGATCCCAGGGGGATCCATGATCACAAAAAGGGTGAGGAAGAGGGATCCGAAGACGGCGACGTCGAACACAGTGATGGCCTTGCAGTGAGTCGTACGAAAATGCCGCGCGGGGGCGGCGGAAAGGGTGGGGGGCGGAGCCGCGTTACGCGGCCGGGCCTCCGCCCGCGCCCGGCACCGGGAACGCCCCGGTCGCCCGGCGCGTGATCTCCCCGTAGATCTCGGGGTCCGTGGTGAACTCCCCGAGCACGCAGGTCTTGCGGCTGCCGTGGTAGTCGCTCGACCCCGTGGCAAGGAGGCCGAGGTCCGTGGCGAGGCCGTGCAGCCGGGTCCGCGTGGCCGGGTCGTGGTCCATGTGGTCGGCCTCGACGCCGTCGAGACCGGCGGCGGCCAGGGCCGCTATCGCCGCCTCGGGCACGATCTGCCCGCGCTTGACGGCCGCCGGGTGCGCGAAGACGGTGACGCCGCCCGCGGCCTTGACCAGGCGGATCGCGTCGAAGGGGTCCAGTTCGTGCTTCTCGGCGTACGCACGGCCGCCGTCGGCGAGCCAGTCGGGCGTGAAGGCGTCCGAGACGGTGGGCACGACGCCCAGCTCGACCATGGCCTCGGCGATGTGCGGACGGCCGACCGAGCCGTCGCCCGCGATGCGCGCGACGTGCTCCCAGGTGACCGGGACGCCGAGCTCCTGGAGCTTGCCGATCATCGTCTTGGCGCGGGGCACCCGGTCGTCGCGCACGAGCTCGCGCTCACGGGCGAGCTCCGGCTCGTCGGGATCGAAGAGGTAGGCCAGCATGTGCAGGCCCACGCCGTCGAGGCGGCAGGAGAGTTCGGCTCCGGTGACGAGGGTGAGGCCTCGGTCGAGTGCGGGCAGGGCCGCGACGGCCTCCGCGTACCCGCGGGTGGTGTCGTGGTCCGTGAGCGCGACGACGTCGAGCCCGGCGGCGGCAGCGTTGCGCACCAGCTGCGCCGGGGTGTCCGTGCCGTCGGAAGCGGTGGAGTGGGTGTGCAGGTCGATGCGCACGACGCGGACTCCAGGCTCTGACGGGGCGAATGCGGACAAGTCCACGAGGGACGGTCGCGAGGGGGACGCTCAAGGATAACGGGGCTCGAACACTCCCCCCGCCCGCGCCAGACGAGACACCCCTCACCTCACGCGCCCACCCGGAGAAGATGCCACCACCTCACGCGCCCACCCGGACAGGACGCCACCACCTCACACGCCCCACCTCACGCGCCCGCCCCGGCCGAGAAACCCCTCACCTCACAGCATCAGGTCACAGCATCAGGATCCGCGGCGAGAGCGCCCCGCACGGCAGCAGGTCCACCTCGGCCCCCGCGTCCCGCAGATCGGTGAGCACCAGCTCGTCATACATCAGGAGCCCCGACTGCTCCGGCCAAGCGATGGCCCACAGCCACAGGCCGCGCGCCTCGCCCGCGAAGACCGCGCGGTCGTCCGGCGTACCCGCCACATGCCACAGCGGGGTCGGCCTGCCCGCCGCGAGGAGCTTGGCCTGGGGCGGCTTCTCGACGTTCAGATACGGGCCGGGGTCCGGGCCGTCGACGCCCGCATACCGCGCGCCGAGACCGACGCCCAGCTCCTCGGCGACCAGGACCAACTCGCCCATGCCACCGAGCGGCGCGGGCCCCGAGCAGGCCACGGCGGTCGCACGGCCGCCGCTGCGGTCGTCGCCCGCGCAGGCCACGCCCGTGAACAGCCAGCCGACCGGCAACGGCCACGGCATCCACACCGGCACCTGCGCGCGATGCACCACGACCTGGAGGGCCTCGACGCTGGGCGGGATCACAGGCTGCAGCGGATGCACCGTCCCGTGCACATCGCACTGCCAGGAGTCGGCAAAGAGACCGGGAGCCCTGACCCGGCCACCACACTTCGGGCAACTGGGTTCGCCCCTCATAGCGCCCAACGGTCCTCCCCGGTCGTCACTCCGTCAAGGACGATCACCCGTCCGGTGGCCCTGTCACCAGGCGAAATTAGATGTAGCTTGCATCTTTTAGCTTGGCTAACTAATCTGTGTATACGTCAACGATCTCGACGGAAGACGCCACGGAAGCAGCTGAGGAGCAGGCATGAACAGCAGCACAGGAGGCCCCGCGGAAGGGGATCCGTTCGACGAGGGAGCGACGGGAGCGATCAGTCTCCTGCGCCAGCCGAAGGCCGTCTGGGCCACGGCCGGCGCGTCCGTCGTCGCCTTCATGGGCATCGGGCTCGTCGACCCGATCCTCCCCTCCATCGCCAAGGGCCTTGACGCCTCCGCCAGCCAGGTCTCCCTGCTCTTCACCTCGTACTTCCTGATCACCGCCGTCGCGATGCTGGTGACCGGATTCGTCTCCAGCCGGATCGGCGGCAAGAAGACCCTGCTGCTCGGCCTCGCGCTCGTCGTGGTCTTCGCGGGGCTCGCGGGCACCTCGGGCTCGGTCGGCGAGCTCGTCGGGTTTCGCGCGGGATGGGGGCTCGGCAACGCGCTCTTCGTGTCGACCGCCCTTGCGGTGATCGTCGGCGCGGCGGCCGGCGGCAGCGCCGCCGCGATCCTGCTCTACGAGTCGGCGCTCGGCCTCGGCATGGCGTGCGGGCCGCTGCTCGGGGCGGTGCTCGGCAACGCGAGCTGGCGCTACCCGTTCTTCGGCACCGCGGTCCTGATGGCGGTCGGGTTCCTGTGCATCACGGCGTTCCTGAAGGAACAGCCGAAGCCCGCGCAGAAGACGTCCCTGCTGGCCCCGATCAAGGCTCTTGGCCACGGCGGGCTCGCGTCCGCCGCCGCCTCCGCGTTCTTCTACAACTACACGTTCTTCACGGTCCTGGCCTTCACGCCGTTCGTGCTGAACATGACCCCGTACAAGTCGGGCGCCATCTTCTTCGCCTGGGGTCTCCTGCTCGCGGTCTTCTCGGTGCTCGTGGCCCCTCGGCTGCAGGCGCGGCTCGGCTCGCTGAAGGTGCTCGGCGGCTCGCTCGTGCTGCTCGCGGCGGACGTGCTGGTGCTCGGGTACGGCAACCACGCCACGGCCATCATCTGCACGATCCTGTCCGGCGCCTTCATCGGCGTGAACAACACCGTCTACACCGAGCTCGCGCTCGGCGTCTCGGACGCGCCGCGGCCCGTGGCCAGCGCCGGCTACAACTTCGTCCGGTGGTTCGCGGCGGCCGCCGCCCCGTTCTTCGCACCGAAGATCGAGGAGTGGAGCAACATCCACATCCCGTTCGTGGTCGCGGCCGTCACGGCGGTGCTCGGCGCGGTCGTGGTCTGGGTCCGCAAGGACGCGCTCACTCACGAGGCCGAGGAGCTCGAACCGAAGCACGCGACGGAGGACGGCGTCACCGTCTTCGCCAACTGAGGCTTCCGGTCGGGGATTTCAGTCCAGGGCTTCAGTCCAGGGAAACGGACTTGCGCAGCGGATCGCGTAGGTCCGTTCCGCTGTTCAGCCAGCGCTCCTGCAGGGCCTGCGCGCCGTGCACCCGCTTCCACGCGCCCTCGTTCGGCGTCATGGGCAGCAGCGGCAGGAACCGTACGGGCTCCATCGGCTCGTCAAGCTCCAGGTCCTCCACCAAGCCGCCCGGCTCCGCGACAAGGACCGACGTGAACTGGGCGCCGGGCCACAGCGGTTCACCCACGTCGAGCGAGGCGCCTGGGGCCACGACCAGGCCCTCGACCTGCGGCGACGCGGCCAGTACGGCCAGGGGGCGCAGCACCTTGTCCGTGTCGGCGACGCCGCCCCGCACCGAGAGGATCAGCTCCGCGCGCGGGCCCTTGACCGGGTCGGCCAGGGGGGCGGTCGGATCGGCCATCGGCTGGACCGACATACCGAGGGTGGCGTATCTGACCACGTCCCCGTCCGTGAAGCGCAGCACTTCTACGCGGTCGGTGCCGAGGAAGGTCACCGCGGCGCGGGCGTCCGGTTCACCGAGGCCAGTACGGAGACGGGCCTCGACCAGAGCAAGAACATCAGCCATGGCGTTGAGCATAGAACTCGTCAGAGGCGGGTAAAGGCGGGGCTTGACACTTCAGTCGGCTGATAGTGTTGGCCGCTGGTTCCGGGCAGCGCGCAGAGCACGCTTTCAAGCCCGGGCAGATGACTTCGCGCGCTACGCGCTTGGGACTCCCCTACGGGGGACCGGCCGGAGGAGGTGGGGCTGCCATGGATCGAAGTCGACCGTGCAGTACCACCCGTTCTTCCGTCTGACACCTCACGCAGCTCTGTAGCTGCCACTGTGCGCCTGTACTCCCCGTGCTCGCGTGCGACGGAAGAGCACTTCGTTTCCACCTGATCTCTCTGAGTTCTCTGATCTGAGTCAGTAGCGAAGCTGCCACCGCGATGGTGCGGTGCTCCCCGCTTTGTGGACGTGCCAAACATCCTCAGCAGGACGTCCTCATTCCGGGTAGTTCCACCCGCCGCCGGCGGCCTCCGTCAAAGGAGCCTGCCCATGTCGATGATCCGTGACCTTCGCGCCGCCGTCCGCCCCTCGCTCCGCAAGGACGGCAGCGCCTACAGCTCGTACGACACCACGCGCGACCCCACCGCCGCCTCCGCCGTCGTCGACTGCGCCGTCTACCGCGACGGGCGCCGCGCGGCCTGCGACGACACGCTCACGCCGCACGAGGCGATGCTCCAGGTGCGTCGCGACGGCGGCTTCGCCTGGATCGGTCTGCACGAGCCGACCGAGGCCGAATTCGCCGGTATCGCCGCCGAGTTCGGTCTTCACCCCCTCGCCGTCGAGGACGCGGTGCACGCGCACCAGCGGCCCAAGCTCGAGCGCTACGACGACACGCTGTTCACGGTCTTCAAGACCATCCACTACGTAGAGCACGCCGAACTCACCGCGACCAGCGAGATCGTGGAAACCGGCGAGGTGATGTGCTTCACCGGGCGGGACTTCTTCATCACCGTGCGGCACGGCGGCCACGGCTCGCTGCGCGCCCTGCGGCGCCGGCTCCAGGAGGAGCCCGAGCTGCTCGCCAAGGGTCCTTCCGCCGTCCTGCACACCATCGCCGACCATGTCGTCGACGGCTATCTCGCGGTCGCCGACGCCATGCAGGACGACATCGACGACGTGGAGACCGAGGTGTTCTCGGCGCCGGGCAAGGGCACATCGCGCGGTGTCGACGCCGGGCGGATCTACCAGCTCAAGCGTGAGGTCCTGGAGTTCAAGCGAGCCGTCTCGCCGCTGCTGAGGCCCATGCTGCTCCTGAGCGAGCGGCCGATGCGCCTGGTCGACCCGGACATCCAGAAGTACTTCCGTGACGTCGCCGACCACCTGGCCCGCGTCCAGGAACAGGTCGTCGGCTTCGACGAACTGCTCAACTCGATCCTCCAGGCCAACCTCGCGCAGGCCGCGGTCGCGCAGAACGAGGACATGCGCAAGATCACCTCCTGGGCGGCGATCATCGCCGTGCCGACGGCGGTCTGCGGGGTCTACGGCATGAACTTCGACCACATGCCCGAGCTGCACTGGCGGTTCGGCTACCCGATGGTGCTCGGCCTCATCGGCGTGGCCTGCTACGCCATCCACCGCACCCTGAAGCGCAACGGCTGGCTCTAGAACCCCACAGCACCCCACTCGGTAGGCTGCGCCCATGACAGAAACGCTGCTCGCCCAGGCCCTCCTCGAGGAGGCCACCAAGAAGTCGGGCCTCATCTGGGTACGCGGCGAAGAACCGGCCCGCGCCCTGTGGCACGTATGGCACGAGGGCGCGGCGCACCTCATCGGTGACGGCCCCGGCGAGCAGCCGCTGCCGGGTCTCGTGGACGGCGGCACCGCCGAAGTGACCGTACGCAGCAAGGACAAGGGCGGCCGGCTCATCGCCTGGACGGCGCTCGTGACCGAGCTCGCGCCGCGCTCCGACGCGTGGGAGGCGGCCGTCGCCGAGCTCAAGGGCAAGCGTCTGAACGCACCCGACGGCGAGCGGATGCCGCAGCGCTGGGCGGACGAGTGCCGGGTCGTCCGGCTCACCCCGCAGGACACGATCACCGACCTGCCCGACGGGTCCCTCGCGGCCCCGCCCCTGCCGACCGGGGCGACCACCCGGCAGCCGGCGCCCGAAGCGCTGCCCCGGCTGCTGTTCAAGCGGAAGAAGCGGCGGGGCTGAGGCCCTTTACGACTCGGGCAGCTGCTCGCCGTAGTCGACCATCTCGTCCTTGCCCGGCTCGCTGAGCGTGAAGTCCCTGCCCCAGTCGCCGAGCCGGACCATGCCCGCGTCGCCCGCGCGCTCCAGGCGCAGCGGATAGGGCTTGCCCTTGAGGGAGACGTCCAGGGTGCCGCCCGCGCCCTCGTCGCCGGTGATCTCGATGCTGGGACTGCCCGCCGTCGTGCCGCGGTCACCGGTGGCGAGCTTGCCGTGCAGGGTGAGCATGCCCGCCAGGAGGACGTCCTTGTCCGTGAAGCCGCTCAGCTGCTGGTAGGCCGCGTCCTCCTCGGGCACCTTCACGTACTTGCCGTCGAGCTTGGCCGCGGCCTCGCCGTCCGCCTTGCCGGGCTTCTCGCCGCCCTTGGCGTCCTTGTGGGTCCAGAAGGCGGAGTCGGCCTTCAGGAAAAGCTGCTTGCCGACGCGCAGCAGCTGGAAGGTCTCCCCCTTCGAGGTGACCGATCCGGTGCCGCCGTCCTCCTTCAGACGCATGTCGAGCTTGTACGTGTGGCCCTTGCTGACCAGAGTGCCCGAGAGCCGCACCGCGGGCGCCGCGTCGGCAGCCGCGCGGGACTTGCTCTGGATCTTCGCGGCGGAGAGTTTGCCGATGCCGTTCGTGCCCGCGTCCGGATCCTCCTCGCTGCTGCACCCGGTGAGACCGGTGATCCCCACGACGAGACCCGCGCACATCGCGCTCACGAGTGCTGTCCTACGGGTGCGGCGGACCAGGGGAATCGCTGACACAGGGGGCGCTGCCTCTCGTGGGGACGACGGCTACGGCTGGGGCAGTACGGCAGCGTACCCGTGCTGACCAGTCGGATCGGCGCCAGTCCTGCCGGACGCCCCGCCGGGGCGTAACCGACCGGGACGGGCTAGCCTGAAGCCCGCATTGATCGACAGAACGGCACAAAAAGCTACGAGTGAGGGAGGCGCGTGTGATGGCGGCAAGCGCCTCCCGGGTCTTCGTCTCGCATCTGGCCGGCACCGCCGTCTTCGACCCGAACGGCGACCAGGTGGGCCGGGTGCGCGACCTGGTGGCGATGCTCCGGGTGCAGCGCAGGCCGCCCCGGCTCCTGGGTCTCGTCGTCGAGCTCTCCACGCGGCGCCGCATCTTCCTGCCCATGACCCGCGTGACCGGCATCGAGACGGGCCAGGTCATCACGACCGGCGTACTGAACGTGCGGCGCTTCGAGCAGCGGCCCACCGAGCGGCTCGTGCTCGGCGAGATGCTCGACCGGCGGGTCAGGCTCGTCGAGACGGACGAGGAGGTGACCGTCCTCGACGTGGCGGTGCAGCAGCTTCCGGCCCGCCGCGACTGGGAGATCGACCGGGTCTTCGTACGCAAGGGGAAGGGCGGCACGTTCCGGCGCAAGGGCGAGACGCTGACCGTCGAGTGGTCGGCCGTCGACGGCTTCTCCCTGGAGGAGCATGGCCAGGGCGCCGAGAGCCTGCTCGCCACCTTCGAGCAGCTGCGCCCCGCCGACCTCGCCAACGTCCTGCACCACCTGTCGCCGAAGCGCCGGGCCGAGGTGGCCGCCGCGCTCGACGACGACCGGCTCGCCGACGTCCTCGAAGAGCTCCCCGAGGACGACCAGATCGAGATCCTCGGCAAACTCAAGGAGGAGCGCGCCGCCGACGTCCTGGAGGCGATGGACCCGGACGACGCCGCCGACCTGCTCGCCGAGCTGCCCGAGGACGACAAGGAGCGGCTGCTCACGCTGATGCAGCCGGACGACGCGGCGGACGTGCGGCGCCTGATGGCGTACGAGGAGCGCACCGCCGGCGGTCTGATGACGACCGAGCCGATCGTGCTGCGGCCCGACGCGACGGTCGCCGACGCCCTCGCGCGGGTGCGCCAGCAGGACCTGTCCCCCGCGCTCGCCGCGCAGGTCTACGTGTGCCGTCCGCCGGACGAGACGCCGACGGGCAAGTACCTCGGCACCGTGCACTTCCAGCGGCTCCTGCGCGATCCGCCGTACACGCTGGTCAGCTCGATCCTCGACGACGATCTGCAGACGCTCGCCCCGGAGACCGTGCTGCCCCACGTCGCCGGGTTCTTCGCCACGTACGACATGGTGGCGGCCCCCGTCGTCGACGAGGGCGGCTCGCTGCTCGGCGCGGTCACCGTCGACGACGTGCTCGACCACATGCTGCCGGACGACTGGCGCGAGACCGAGTTTCACCAGGAGGACGGAGCGCCCCATGCCGCCGGCTGACCGGGAGCGGGACAGCCGCGTCGAGCCGCGGACGGCTCCCCGTTTCCGGCTCGACCAGCCGCGGCCGCCGCGCCGCAAGCTCCTGCCGGAGTACGACCCCGAGGCCTTCGGACGGCTCTCGGAGCGGATCGCGCGGTTCCTGGGCACGGGGCGCTTCATCGTCTGGATGACGATCACCATCATCGTGTGGGTCGCCTGGAACGTCTGGGCACCGCAGGCGCTGCGTTTCGACCCGTTCCCGTTCCTGTTCCTGACGCTCGCGCTCTCCCTCCAGGCGTCCTACGCGGCCCCCCTGATCCTGCTCGCGCAGAACCGGCAGGACGACCGGGACCGGGTCAATCTCGAACAGGACCGCAAACAGAACGAGCGCTCCATCGCGGACACCGAATATCTGAGCCGTGAGATCGCCTCGCTGCGCATGGGCCTCGGCGAGGTGGCCACCCGCGACTGGATCCGTTCCGAACTCCAGGACCTGGTCAGGGAGCTGGAGGAGCAGCGGAAGGGCAAGCGCGTCGTATTCCCGGCCGAGGAAAGCGGCGGGCGTGATGTAGGCGACCGTTGACGGCCCTTTCCGGGGCAGGGTTACCGCGCCGTACTATCGGTTGTATGGCTACGGAAGACGCGGTGCGTGAAGCACTGGCGACGGTGAACGACCCCGAGATCCACCGACCCATCACCGAGTTGGGGATGGTCAAATCGGTAGATATCTCCCCTGATGGGGTGGTAGCGGTCACTGTGTACCTCACGGTCTCCGGGTGCCCGATGCGCGAGACCATCACGAAGAACGTGACCGACGCGGTCGCCGCCGTCGAAGGCGTCACGCACGTCGACGTCACCCTCGACGTGATGAGCGACGAGCAGCGCAAGGAGCTGGCGAGCGCGCTGCGCGGCGGCACCGCCGAGCGCGAGGTCCCCTTCGCCAAGCCCGGCTCGCTGACCCGTGTCTACGCCGTCGCGTCCGGCAAGGGCGGCGTCGGCAAGTCATCGGTGACGGTGAACCTCGCGGCCGCGATGGCGGCGGACGGCCTGAAGGTCGGCGTCGTGGACGCCGACATCTACGGCCACTCCGTGCCCAGGATGCTGGGCGCCGACGGCAAGCCCACCCAGGTCGAGGACATGATCATGCCGCCGTCGGCGCACGGCGTGAAGGTCATCTCGATCGGCATGTTCACTCCGGGCAACGCCCCGGTCGTGTGGCGTGGCCCGATGCTCCACCGCGCCCTCCAGCAGTTCCTCGCGGACGTCTTCTGGGGCGACCTGGACGTCCTGCTCCTCGACCTGCCCCCGGGCACCGGCGACATCGCGATCTCCGTCGCCCAGCTGGTCCCGAACGCCGAGATCCTGGTCGTGACGACGCCCCAGCAGGCGGCGGCCGAGGTCGCCGAGCGCGCGGGCTCCATCGCGGTGCAGACCCACCAGAAGATCGTCGGCGTCGTCGAGAACATGGCCGGTCTTCCCTGCCCGCACTGCGGCGAGATGGTCGACGTCTTCGGCAGCGGCGGCGGCCAGCGGGTCGCCGAGGGCCTCACGAAGACCACCGGCGCCAACGTCCCGGTCCTCGGCTCCATCCCGATCGACGTGCGCCTGCGCGAAGGCGGCGACGAGGGCAAGCCGGTCGTCCTGACCGACCCGGAGTCCCCGGCGGGCTCGGCCCTTCGCACGATCGCGGGCAAGCTGGGCGGCCGCCAGCGCGGCCTCGCGGGCATGACGCTCGGGATCACCCCGCGCAACAAGTTCTGAGGCCTCGGCCGTCCGACTCCTTGGCCGTACGCCGATGGGGGCGCCGCTCATCATGAGCGGCGCCCCCATCGGCGTATGTGTGTGCGCGAGGCGCTAGGAGGCGTACTCGTGGATGTCCTTGACCACGGAGAAGCCCAGGCCGTACGCGCTCATGCCGCGCCCGTAGGCGCCCAGGTGCACGCCCTCCTTGGTGGACCCGGCGAGCACCCAGCCGAACTCGGACTCGCGGTAGTGGAACGAGGTCGGCACCCCGTCCACCGGGAGCGAGAGCGTCGACCAGTCGTCGCCCTGCAGATCGTCCGCGAGGACCCAGGCGGTCTCGGTCTGCTGGTCCAGCCAGTCGTCACGCAGGGTGTGGTCCATCTGGTTGGGCCAGGTGAAGGACAGCAGCCCCACTCCTGCGAGCCAGGCCGCGGACGACACCGACGTCGCCTCGAGCAGGCCCGTGCCGTCCGGGCTGCGCCGCACCGGGTTGGCCGCGACGGTCACCACGACCGCGAAGCGCTCCTTGTCACTGTTCCCGAAGGGTCCGTCGCTCCGTACCGACGGCTCATCGCCGTGCCCGATGGAGCCGTGCTCCACCGCGCCGTCCGCGGCGGCGCCGACCTGCATCAGCCAGCGCTGTCCCGTGAAGGCCTCGTCGAGGCCGTACCAGGGGAAGGGCGCCAGCAGATAGCTGTCGACCGTGCGCCGGGCGGAGGGCATCGCTTCTGCGGTGCCGTCCGCGGCCGGCGCCTGTGCGCCTACGCGACTTGTCGTCTCCATGTACCCGGCCGCCTCCTCGTTCTCATCGGTCCGCAGGGCCCGCCCCCCTCGGGCGTCCTCAGCCGGACAACAAGGCAGGATAGCCACACCCGTTCCGGAACCTGGGACACCGGTCGGCGGCCGGGTGTCTCGAAGAGAGTGCCGTGGGGCGTGCTCGGGGGCGTACCGCGGGTGCCTCGGAGGAGGTCAGGTGGCGTCCGCGTCGTAGGGCGGATGCTCGGCGGGCGCGGCCTTCTCGGGCTTCTTGTCCATGTCGACACGACCGTCCTTCTTGGCCATGTCGATGCGTCCGCCTGCCGTGTCGGACGAGCTGTCGGAACCTTCCGAGGATTCACTCTCACGCCCGTGCACGGCGTCCGTGACCTCGGCCATCTCCTTCTTCAGGTCGAAGCCGTTCCGGATTTCCTTCAGGCCGAGCTCGTCGTTGTCGAGCTGCTTGCGGATGAAGGTCTTCGGATTCAGGTCCTCGAACTCGAAGTCCTTGAATTCCGGGCCGAGTTCGCTGCGTATATCCGCCTTGGCGCTGTCCGAGAATTCGCGGATCTTACGGATGGTGCGCGAGGCGTCCTGAATCAGCTTGGGCAGCTTGTCCGGGCCGAAAACGAGCACGGCGAGGATGATCAGCGCCACTACCTCGAGCGGGCCAATGTCTGAGAACACCTTGAGCTCCTTGCCATCCGGACCGGGTCCACGGTACCCGGCCTTCCTGTCCGTCCGGTAGCCGCTGGGCGACAGACGTGGATCAGTTCCCGCCCGACGCGCCGAGCACGAGCGTCACTTTCCGGTCCTTTCCCGCTCGCTGGACGGTCAATTCAAGGCTGTCCTTGGGGCGGTGGGCGCGGATCTTGACGATGAGTTCGTCGCCGGAGTGAATGCGCTGGCCGTCCACTTCGGTGATGACGTCGCCCGGCTCGATTCCGGCGCGGTCACCGGGGCCGCCCACGTTCACGGCGGGGCCGCCGTCCTTGCCCTTTTCGCCGACGCGAGCGCCGTCGCCCGTGTACTCCATGTCGAGCGTGACACCGATCACAGGGTGCGTGGCCTTGCCGGTGTTGATCAGCTCCTCGGCGACGCGCTTGCCCTGGTTGATGGGGATGGCGAAGCCGAGCCCTATCGAACCGGCCTGGCCGCCGCCGGGCGCCGAGCTGTCGTCGGCGGAGCGGATGGCGCTGTTGATGCCGATGACGCGGGCGTCGGAGTCGACCAGCGGGCCGCCGGAGTTGCCGGGGTTGATGGGTGCGTCGGTCTGCAGTGCGTCGACGTAGCTGATGTCGCTGCCGTCGCCCTTCTCCCCGCCGGCGGTGATGGGGCGCTCCTTGGCGCTGATGATGCCGGAGGTGACGGTGTTGGCCAGGTCGAAGGGGGCGCCGATGGCGACGACGGGGTCGCCCACCTGGACGTTCTCCGAGTTGCCGAGCGGCAGCGGCTTCAGTCCACGCACTCCGGAGACCTTCACCACGGCGAGGTCGTAGCCCGCGTCGCGGCCGATGACCTCCGCCTTGGCGGTCTCGCCGCCGCTGAAGGTCACCGATATCTCGCCGCCGGTCCCGGCGGGCTCGACGACGTGGTTGTTGGTGAGGATGTGGCCCTTGCCGTCGAGCACGAAGCCGGTGCCTGTGCCCTGCGCCTCGTCGCCGCTGACGTGCAGGGTCACGACGCCGGGCAGCGAGCTCGCCGCGATCCCGGCGACGCTGTCCTTGGCCCGTGCCTTGTCCTGTGAGTCCGCCTGCGGCAGCTCGATGTCCGAGACGCCGGCATTCCGCTCGAGATAGGCGCCGAGGGCTCCGCCAAGGCCACCGGCCACGAGGGTGATGACGGCGATCCCGACCAGAATGATCCGCCGCGCCCGCTTCCGCTGCTTCTCCTTGTCCACGGGAACGGCACCACTCTGCTGGAGGGGGGCGTTCCAGGGGTCGTAGGGCTGGCGGGGAGGGGCGGCTTGGGGCTGGGGCTGCGGCTGCGGCTGCGGCTGCGGCTGCGGCTGCGGGGCGACGCCTTGCGGGGGCACGGGGTGCGGGG
>NZ_BAAAUG010000032.1:0-59492 GCF_039533825.1 Streptomyces rectiviolaceus | reverse complement strand
GGCGGCGGCCCAGAGGGCGAGCTGACCGCCGGCGGAGTGGCCGGTGACGACGGTGCGGCGGGGCGGAGTGGATCTCATGGTGCACTCCTTCGGGGTGGGGGAATCCGGTGGGGGAATCTGGTGGGGGGTGGAGCCTGCGGTGCGGCGGTGATCACCGCAGGTGTGCGGTGTGCGTATGGCCGCGCGAGCCCTCGACGCGGACGGTGACGACCGGTCGGCGGCCCGGGGTGACGGTGACCGTGTCGTCGGCGCGGACCACCTCCCGTACGGGGAAGGGCAGTTCGAGGCTGACCGTCGTTCCGGTGCGGCCCGGATCGGCCACGGCCAGCGATATGCCGTCGCCGCCGCGTCGTGCGATCACGGTGCAGGGGCCCGATGCCTTGATCCCGGCCGCGCTGCCCGGCTGCCAGAAGTGCGCGGCGAGAAGGCCGTGGCGGCGGGCCTCTACGGCCTGGGCGGTGGCGTCGTTGGCCACGATGCGGACCGGCCGGGAGTGGGACCAGACGGCGGTCGCGGTGGCGCTCGCTCCGGGGAGGAGGACGTAGGCGTACGAGGACGCGGCGGGGGAGACGCCGTGGTCGAGCCACAGGGTCAGATAGCGGCGGGTGACCGGAGTGGTGCTGCCTCCGGTGTCCGCGCCGGTGTTGATCGCCCGCCAGGTGCCGGTCCGCTCCTCGCGCAGGGCGCGGAGGCGGGTGCCGCCCCTGCCGTCGGACGGCTGGGCGGGGAGATCGGGGAAGACGTAGCCGCCGGTGCCCTCCAGATGGGCCCAGCGGGCGCCGGGCAGGGGCGCCGACCAGCCCGATCGCGAGGGCTGCCGCCGGCCGTCGACCGTGAGCCGGGGCGCACCGTCCTCGTACAGATTCCGGTTCTCGACGACCGTCTCGATGCTCCGGCCGTCGCTCGCGGTGATGTCCGCGCCCAGGGCCACGACCGCGTTGTCCAGGGAGAACCACGCCTTCCTCGCCCGCAGCGTGCTGCCGTCGGCGAGGAGTTCCATCGCGGCGGCGCCGAATCTGCCGTCCAGCACCGCGCCGCCCGCGACGGCGTTCTTCGGCCGGTAGGTCCCCGTACCGCCGCCCGACCCGATGTCGGCACGCTCACGGGTGTCCACGGTGGTGCCCGGCAGGCGGTACGGGTCGACCGTCGCCCAGAAGCCGTCCCCGAACTGCCCCAGGTCGTCGCCGTCGTACAGATAGGCCATGCCGTCGCCGGTGTACCAGCCGTGCAGGTTCTCGCCGTTGCCCGCCTCGTACGCGGCGATGCGCTTCGAGGAGAGCGAGAGCGTGAGCGCCCAGCCGGGGCGCCGGTGCACCACCCGGTCCATGTCGGCGAACGCGAAGTGCCCGGTGAGCCGGTCGGTGGCGGGTACGGCGGGGTCGTCGAGGACGGTCTTGGCGCGGGCGAGAGCCGGGACGCCCACCAGGCTCAGGTAGGGGTGGGACGTGTTGCGGCGGATCCAGCCCTTGGCCAGCGCGCGCCAGCGTTCGGCGTATGCGGCGGGGGCCCCGCCCGCAAGTTGCAGGATGTTGGTGAGCGCCGCCGCGCCGTCCTTGTGGTCCGGTGCCTTCTCACGGGACGTCGCACGGCCGCGCACCGCGTCCATCATCAGTCCGTCGAAGACCACCGGCGAGAAGGTCCGGTCCACCGCCTCGTAGAGCACTGACGTCTTCGGATCGGTGACGGCCCACTCGGAGTCCGCGAGCAGCGCGATCAGCTGTCCCGCGCTGCCGAGCAGGACACTGCCGTACGTTCCCGTGTACGCGACGGAGCCGTGCTGCACGAACGACCCGTCCTCGTAGAACCCGTCGCCCGAAGTGACGTACGTGAACAGGCTGTTCTTGCCCTTGTCCCGGACGTCGGAGAGACCGTCGCGGGCCAGCGCCAGAGTCGTGGAGTCCCGCGCGAGGAGCCCGCGCAGCGCCACGATGACGGCCTTGTCGGCGCGGTTGGCGCCCGTCTCGGACAGCGTCGGGGCGTTGGTGCGGCGGTCCGGGTCCGGGCAGAATTTCGCCACCGTGGAGACGTACTTCGCCAGGTCGGCCGCGGGGATCTTCCCCCGCAGCAGGACGCAGGTGTCCATCAGGGCGCGGGGTGCTCCGATCTCCCAGAACCACCAGTTGCCGGATTCGGGGCGGCCGGGGTTGTAGGCGTCGGCGTGCAGGAAGCGCAAGGCTTCGAGCAGGGTGTCCGCCGCTTCGGCGCTGTCGCTGAGTGAGGTGCCTGGCGTGGCCCAGGCCGTCGCGATCGTGCGCAGGCGGGTGTAGCTCTGGCCGAAGTTGCCCGGGTCTTTCGCGGGGGAGAGGTCGGTCCACAGGGCGGTGCGCCCCGCCGACCGGTCCAAGTCCTTCCACCAGCCGGAAGCCTGGGTGTCCAGGACCTTCAGCGCCGCGGCGAAGTCCGGGTCGGCGGCGTCGAACGCGCCGCCGGTGAGTTGCGCTGCCGCGCGGACGAGCAGCGGATCGTACGAGTCCGCTTCGTTCGCCTGGGCTGCCCATGCCGTGCCGCCGGTGGCAACCGGCACAAGCGCGGAGACGGCACCTGCGGCGAGGAGTGTGCGGCGGCGGGGTCCGGTGGGGCCGGGGAGGGGCGTGGGCATGCGGGACTCCCATGGGGTGTCAGGGCATCGGAGTGGGGGAGTGAGGCGCGTGAGCGATTCCGCGACAGCATGTAAGCGGTTGCTATGCGGGGGCAAGAGGGCCCGGCATCTTTCTATGTTCTTTCTGTCCGTGCGGGGTTCCGGGGGGATCCCACGTGCCTTAACCGGTTACATCGGCCGATGCCGCACGGGACTTGGTGGGTGCCTCTGCGTCTGCGTCTGCGCCTGCGTTCGCGTCTGCGTCTGCGGGCGCGTCGCGCCTGGGCGCGCAGCTCCCCGCGCCCCTTACGGGGTCCGCCGCGCCGCCACCGAATCGCGCACCACGATGTGCGTGCCGAGCGTCAGTCCGCCCTCGGCCGGCTGCTGCCACGCGTCGGCCTCCGCTTCCGCTTCCGGGACCGCGAGCCGCACCGCCTGCCGCCCCATCTCCTCCAGCGGCACGTGCACGGTCGTCAGGCGGGGCCGCAGGACCTGGGCCGTGGGCACGTCGTCGTAGCCGGCCAGGGAGACGTCGTCCGGGACCCGCAGGCCCGCCTCCTCCAGGGCCTGCAGCGCCCCGATCGCCACCATGTCGTTGGCCGCGAAGACCGCACTGAACTCCAGCCCGGACGCCAGGAGTTCGGTCAGCCTGCGGTGTCCGAAGGCGGGGCTGAAGGCGCCGGTGTGCACCAGCTCGGGCGCGTACGGGACGCCGCGCAGCTCCAGGGCCCTGCGGTGTCCCGCGATGCGGTCGCGGGTGGTGGAGAGGTCGGGCGGCCCGCCCAGGTAGAGGATGCGGCCGTGGCCCTGCGTGAGGAGATGGTCGGTGAGGGCGAACGCGCCCCCTTCGTTGTCGTACTCCACCGAGAGGGTCGGCACGTCGCGGCCCACCGACGGCCTCCCGCACAGCACGAGGCGTGCCCCGCCCGCGTGCAGATCCCGTGCCCTGCGGGCGACTTCGCGGGCGTACGCGCGATCCGAGTGCGCGCCGCCGACCAGGACCACCGCGTCCGCACGCTGTTCGTGCAGCAGGTCGACGAAGGCCAGCTCGCGCCGCGGGTCGCCGTGGGTGCAGCAGACCATGCAGAGCCGTCCGGCCTCCGACGCCGCCCGTTCGACGCCGCGGGCGATGTGGGCGAAGAACGGGTCGACGACGTCGTGCACGATGATGCCGACCGTCCGGCTCGACGTCCCTGCCAGCGCCCGCGCGTGCGCGTTGACGACATAGCCGAGCTCCCGGACGGCCTCCTCGACGCGCTCGCGGGTGGCCCGCGCCACCGGGTAGTTGCCGTTCAGGACGCGGGAGACGGTGGCCGATGAGACCTCGGCGCGTGCCGCGACGTCGATGACTGTCGCCCGTCGCCGCTCCGGGCCATGCGCTGCCGCTGCCGCCTCTGTCATGTGCTCGCCCTTCTCTTTCGTACGGGATCGTCGTGGCTTGTCGCGCAGTTCCCCGCGCCCGTTACGGGGTCCGCCCCAACCGGCACAGATGGTAAGCGTGTACTGAACTCAGCCCATGGCGCCAGAGGAGGGGTGGAAAAGTCCAAGAGCGGAGGGCCTCCTGGGTGTTGACGGCGACAGTAAGCGATTACTACGTTGCGGCCCCATGGCTGAGAACAGGACCCGAACCGCACGTGCTCGCAGTACCCGCGCCGTCCGTGCCGCGACGGCGACGGCGGCCGCGACCACGACGGTGGCGCTCGCCCTCCCCGCCCACGCGGCGCCCTTCGACCCGGCGCCGGGCGCGGACGGCGTCGGCGACCCGCTGTTCCCGACGCTCGGCAACGGCGGCTACGACGTCCGCCACTACGACCTCTCCTTCGACTTCACGCCGGTGACGTACGACTTCACCGGCACCGTGAGGATCAAGGCGAGAGCCACCCAGGACCTGTCGTCCTTCAACCTCGACGTCGACTCGCTGGCCATCGACACCATCAAGGTCAACGGGAAGAAGGCCACTTGGGCCATAGGCCCCGGCCAGAGCGGCCAGGAGCTCACCGTCACCCCGGCGGGCGGCCTGCGCGACCGCCGGGCCTTCGACGTCGAACTGACCTACCACGGCAACGGCAGGACCAAGCCGGTCGGCCAACCGGGCTGGCGCTACATGTCCGACGGCGGCTTCGCCTCCGCCGCCCAGGCATCCCGCGCGGACACCTTCGCGCCGGTCAACGACCACCCGTCCGACAAGGCCACCTGGACCTTCCACCTCACCGCCCCCGACGGCTGGACACCCGGCGCCAACGGCAACCTCACCGGCACCCGCGACGCGGCCGGATCCAAGAAGACCTGGGACTTCTCGCTCAAGTCCCCCATGGCGCCCGAGCTGTTGGGGATCTCCGTCAACAAGCAGACCTACGTCTACGGACGCGGCCCGCACGGAGTGAGGCTGCGCCATCTCATCCCCGAGGACCAGCAGGCGAAGTACAAGCCCATCGCCGAGGAGACCGGCGGGCAGCTGGCGTGGCTGGAGAAGACCCTCGGCGTGCGCTACCCGTTCGACACCTACGGGGTCCAGATCGTGCGGGACGGCTACAGCGACGCGTTGGAGAATCAAACCCTGTCACTCTTCGGGCCGTCCTGGTTCGACCGGCCCACCTACTCGACCACCATGATCCACGAGCTGACCCACCAGTGGTTCGGCGACTCCGTCACCCCCGCCACCTGGCAGGACGCCTGGCTGAACGAAGGACCTGCCGTCTACTACGCGGCCGTGTGGGCGGATCAGAAGGGCTTTCAGCCCATCGAGGAGAAGATGAAGACCGCGTACGCCAAGCTCGACGCGGTCCGCAAGACCGACGGCCCGCCCGGAAAACCCACCGGGCTCGGCGGCTTCAACATCTACGACGGCGCGGCGGTCTCCCTCTACGCCCTCAACCAGCAGATCGGGCAGCAGAAGTTCGAGGCCGTCATGAAGTCGTGGCTGAGCAAGCACCGGCACGGCAACGCCTCCACCCAGGACTTCATCGACAACGCCGTCGAGGTCACCGGCGACGACTCCGTCGGCACGTTCCTGCACCACTGGCTGTTCGACCTCGACAACCCGCCCATGCCGGGACACCCGGACTGGGGTGTCGCGAAGTGAAGCGGCACCAGAGTGCATGGAAGCGCCCACACATCGCCGCGGCGGCCCTCGCGGTGGCGACCGTCGGCGCCGTCATCGCCCCGCAGAGCGCGGCCCAGGCCGCCCCCGGCCCCAAGATCCTCCACGCGGCCCCGAAGGGCTCGGGAGAGTCCTGCACCGCCACCCGCCCCTGCTCCCCACAGGCCGCCCGTGACGCCGCCCGCACGGTCAGCGGACGGGACGTACGCGTCGAACTCGCCGACGGCACTTACGAGATGAGCGAGCCGCTCAAGCTGGGCGCGGCCGACTCCGGGCGCGACGGGCACACCGTCACCTGGACCGCGGCGCGCGGGGCCGAGCCGGTGTTCTCCGGCGGGCGGCAGCTCAAGGGATGGTCCGAAGCCGCCGACGGCACCTGGACGGCCGATGTCCCCGAAGGGGTCACTCCGCGCCAGCTGTTCGTGGACGGAGAGCGGGCGGTACGCGCGCTGGGCGCGGCCTGCGCCCCGAGCACCTGTGACGCGACGAAGACCGGCATGACGGGGGCCACCGCGACCGGCATCGCCACCTGGAAGCGGCCCACCGGCGCGGAAGCCGTCATCAAGATCCGCTGGCGCGACTACCACTGCCGCATCACGGGCGTCGAAGGCGACAACCTCACCTTCGCGCAGCCCTGTTGGACCAACTCCGCGAGCGGCACGGACCGTACGGGCCCCGCCTGGGACTCCACCACCGTCGACTCCTCGCGCTACTCCGGGGTCGCCTTCTTCGAGAACGCCCGCGAACTCCTCGACAAGCCGGGCGAGTTCGTCTGGGACGCCGATGACCGCACCGTCACCTACCTCCCGCGCAAGGGCGAGGAGATGCGCGACGCGCGCGTGCTCACCCCGGTGACCGAGCGGCTCATGGTCGTCGACGGCGCCCATGACCTGCGCGTGCAGGGCATCGGCTTCGCGTACGCGGCGTACGGCCAACCCTCCACCGACGAGGGCTACGCGGGCACCCAGGCCGGTCTCACCCTCACCGGGGCGACCGGCCCTGTCGATCACGCGGGCCGTCACTACACCAAGCCGAGCGCGGCGCTTACGGTGCGCGGCGGTCGCCATGTGACGGTCACCGGCAGCGAGTTCACGCATCTGGGTGGAGCTGGAGTCGTCCTCGAAGCAGGCACCAAGGACACGTCGGTCACCCGCTCCCGCTTCACGGACCTGTCGTCCGGCGCCGTGTACGTCGGCGACACCGAGCCGAAGCCGGACGCGGAACTGGCGGGTGAGCGAAACACCGTCGCGTACAACACCATCCGCCGCACCGGCGTCGAGTACACCGACGCGGTGGGCATCTGGGCCGGATACGAGGCCGAGCTCAGCGTCGACCACAACACCCTGGACGACCTGCCTTACTCGGGGATCTCCGTCGGCTGGGGCTGGAACCAGCCCGAGGTCCAGAAGTCCGTGCTCCGCGACAACCGGATCACGAACAACCGGATCACGAACGTGATGCGCGTCGAGCACGCGCAGCACGACGGCGGCGCCATCTACACCCAGGGCGCGCAGCCCGGCACGGTCGTATCCGGCAACTACATCAACCGCTCCGCCTACGGGAACACCGAGCGCGACGGCAACGGCATCTACCTCGACGAGCAGTCCTCGTACATCCGCGTCGAAGGCAACGTCATCACCCGCATCGGCTACAAGTGGGTCTCGAACTGGGCCGATTACGGCATCCAGAACCACGCCACCGGCAACTGGACCGACACCGACGCACCGGCGCTCACGGGCACAGGATCGACGATGAAGGACAACCACACCAAGCTCGACCGGTTGCCATCGAAGGCGCTCGCCGTGGCGGCCCGCGCGGGCGCGCACGGAGCGGCGGCCGAGCAGCTCCGCCCGGACCTCGCCCGCGCGGGCGCCGCGTCCCAGTCCTCCACGGACGGTACGGCCGAAGCGGCGTACGCGACCGACGGGGACACCTCCACCGACACCCGCACGCTGTCCGAACCGGGCGCCTGGTGGCAGGTCGACCTCGGCGAGGCGCGGCGCGTGGGACAGGTCGAGGTCTGGAACAACACCTCCATGACCACGGCCGACTTCGACGTCCAGATCGCGAGGACCGCGGACTTCTCCGACGCCACGACCCTGCACGTCACCGGACGATCGCTTCGGCCCACACTCCTCGACACGGACGCGGAAGCCAGATACATAAGGATCAAGCTCACCGGCACGGGACGCGTGGCGCTCGCCCACGTACTCGTGCATCCTGCACGTACATAGGCAACACCCGCACCCGCACAGGTATTTGTACGGAAAGGCACACCATGACCGACCTCCGTCTCGGCGTCCTCGGCTACGGCTTGCGCGGTTCGCTCGCCCGCATCGCACACCGGCCCGGCGCGGGCTCCCGCGTCACCGCGCTCGCCGACCACGACGTCACCGCGCGGACGGAGGCGGCCGTGGCCTTCCCGGGCGCCCTGATATCCACCGATCACCGCAAGGTCGTCGAGGACCCGGACGTGGACGCCGTCGTGATCCTCACCCCCGACCACACGCACGCGCAGCTCGCCTGCGAGGCGCTGCGCGAGAACAAGCCCGTCTTCGTGGAGAAGCCCCTGGAAATCGGCATCGAGGCCTGCGACGAGATCCTGCGGACCGCGTACGAGACGGGAACGCGCCTCTACGTAGGCCACAACATGCGCCATATGCCCGTGGTCAGGCTGATGCGCGACATCATCGGGCGTGGTGACATCGGCGAGGTCAAGACGGTCTGGGTACGCCACTTCGTCGCCTACGGAGGCGACTGGTATTTCAAGGACTGGCACGCCGAACGGCAGCACACCACCGGCCTGTTGCTCCAGAAGGCCGCCCACGACATCGACGTCCTGCACTGGCTGGCCGGCGGATACACCCGCCAGGTGCAGGCCCTGGGCGACCTCATGGTCTACGGAGACAACCCGAACCGCCGCGAGCCGGGCGAGCCGAAGACGGACGACTGGTACACCAAGGACGGCCACTGGCCGCCGCACACCCAGCGCGACCTAAACCCCGTCATCGACGTCGAGGACGTCTCCCTGGTCAACATGCGCCTCGACAACGGGGTGTTGGCCTCCTACCAGCAGTGCCACTTCACCCCCGACTACTGGCGCAACTACACGGTCATCGGCGACGCGGGCCGCCTGGAGAACTTCGGCGACGGCCCCGGGGGAGTGGTGAAGGTCTGGAACCGGCGGCGCTCCTCCTACCGCCCCGAAGCCGACGCCGAGTACCCGGTGCCGGACGCTCAGGACGAGGGCGGCCACGGCGGATCCGACCCGCTGCTCATCGAGGAGTTCGTACGTTTCGTGCGCGAGGGAGGGCGCACCGACACGTCGCCGGTCGCGGCCCGGATGGCGGTGGCGGCGGGCGTGCGCGCGACGCAGTCGCTGCGGGAGGGGGGCGCGCCGCGGGAGGTTCCGGTGCTCGACCCGGAGCTGATCGCGTACTTCGAGCGGGGGCAGACCCGCTAGACGGCAGGGCCTGAAGGAAAGCTGCGGCGGCGCTTAAGAAATCCTCGATGGACCGGAGCGCCGCCGTAGGGAAGATTCCTGTGTCGTCGGGGGAAGAAGCGACGTACGACAGGAGCCGTTGCGTTGAAGGCGCTGGTCAAGGAGAAGGCGGAGCCAGGGCTCCGGCTGATGGACGTACCGGAGCCGGTGATCGGCCACGGAGACGTCCTGATCAAGGTGCTCCGCACCGGGATCTGCGGCACCGATCTGCACATCAGGGCCTGGGACGGCTGGGCGCAGCAGGCGATCGAGGCGCCGCTGGTCGTCGGTCACGAGTTCGTCGGCGAGGTCGTCGAGACCGGACGTGACGTCGCCGACATCAAGATCGGCGACCGGGTCAGCGGCGAGGGCCACCTGGTCTGCGGCAAGTGCCGCAACTGCCAGGCGGGCCGCCGCCACCTGTGCCGCGCCACGGTCGGTCTCGGCGTCGGCCGGGACGGGGCGTTCGCGGAGTTCGTCGCGCTGCCCGCCGCCAACGTGTGGGTGCACCGCGTCCCCGTGGACCTCGACGTGGCCGCGATCTTCGACCCGTTCGGCAACGCGGTGCACACCGCGCTGTCGTTCCCGCTGGTCGGCGAGGACGTCCTGATCACAGGAGCGGGGCCGATCGGCCTGATGGCCGCGGCCGTGGCCCGGCACGCGGGCGCCCGCAACGTCGTCATCACCGACGTCAGCGAGGAGCGCCTGGAGCTCGCCCGCAAGGTCGGCGCGAGCCTGGCGCTGAACGTCGCCGAGACCTCGATCGCCGACGGCCAGCGCCAACTGGGCCTGCGCGAGGGCTTCGACGTCGGCCTGGAGATGTCCGGCAACCCCGTCGCGATGCGCGACATGCTCGCCAACATGACGCACGGCGGCAAGATCGCCATGCTCGGTCTGCCGGCCGAGGACTTCGCCGTCGACTGGTCCCGGATCGTCACCTCCATGATCACCATCAAGGGCATCTACGGCCGCGAGATGTTCGAGACCTGGTACTCCATGTCCGTGCTGCTCGAAGGCGGCCTCGACCTCGCCCCCGTGATCACGGGCCGCTACGGCCACCGTGACTTCGAGGCGGCCTTCGACGACGCGGCGAGCGGCCGCGGCGGCAAGGTCATCCTCGACTGGACCTCCTGAACCCCGACCGCCTCGACCGCCCCGACGGCCCCGATCGCCCGGACCGTCTCAGCTGCTGAAGGAATCAAGCATGTTCGACTCCGTACGCGACGACCTGCGCACCACCCTCGACGAGATCCGCGCCGCGGGCCTGCACAAGCCCGAGCGCGTCATCGGCACCCCGCAGTCCGCCACGGTCGCGGTCACCGCGGGAGGCCGCCCCGGCGAGGTACTGAACTTCTGCGCGAACAACTACCTCGGCCTCGCCGACCACCCCGAGGTGATCGCCGCCGCGCACGAGGCCCTGGACCGCTGGGGCTACGGCATGGCGTCCGTGCGCTTCATCTGCGGTACGCAGGAGGTGCACAAGGAGCTTGAGGGGCGCCTGTCCGGGTTCCTCGGCCAGGAGGACACGATCCTCTACTCGTCCTGCTTCGACGCCAACGGCGGAGTCTTCGAGACGCTGCTCGGCGCCGAGGACGCCGTCATCTCCGACGCCCTCAACCACGCGTCGATCATCGACGGCATCCGGCTGAGCAAGGCCCGCCGCTTCCGCTACGCCAACCGCGACATGGCGGACCTGGAGCAGCAGCTGAAGGAGGCCTCCGAGGGCGGCGCGCGCCGGAAGCTGATCGTCACCGACGGCGTCTTCTCCATGGACGGGTACGTCGCCCCGCTGCGGCAGATCTGCGACCTCGCCGACCGCTACGACGCGATGGTGATGGTCGACGACTCGCACGCCGTCGGCTTCGTCGGCCCCGGCGGACGCGGCACCCCCGAGCTGCACGGCGTCATGGACCGCGTCGACATCATCACGGGCACCCTCGGCAAGGCGCTCGGCGGCGCCTCCGGCGGCTACGTCGCCGCCCGCGCCGAGATCGTCGCGCTGCTTCGCCAGCGCTCGCGCCCGTACCTCTTCTCGAACACGCTCGCCCCGGTGATCGCGGCGGCCTCCCTGAAGGTCATCGACCTCCTGGAGTCGGCGGGCGACCTGCGCGAGCGGCTCGCGGCGAACACGGCGCTGTTCCGCTCGCGGATGACGGAGGAGGGCTTCGACATCCTGCCGGGCGACCACGCCATCGCCCCGGTGATGATCGGGGACGCCTCGGTCGCCGGACGGATGGCCGAGCTGCTCCTGGAGCGCGGCGTGTACGTGATCGGCTTCTCGTACCCGGTGGTGCCGCAGGGCGCGGCCCGCATCCGTGTCCAGCTGTCGGCCGCGCACTCCACGGCGGACGTGAACCGCGCGGTGGACGCCTTCGTGGCGGCGCGGGCGGAGCTGGACGCCTGAGGGAGGGTGCCTGAGGGAGCGTGCCTGAGGAAGGGTGCCTGAGACCTTTGGCCGGACCGCTGGTGTCGGTGGGGCCTGTGGTTTGGGAGAATCGACCTCATGATCGAAGCGCGGCGGCTGCACATCCTCCGTGCGGTGGCCGACCACCGCACGGTCACGGCCGCTGCCGCCGCGCTCTATCTCACGCCGTCCGCGGTCTCCCAGCAGCTGACCGCCCTGGAGCAGGAGACGGGCCACCGCCTGGTCGAGCGGGGCGCCCGCGGGGTCCGGCTGACCCCGGCGGGCGAGATCCTGCTCTCCCACACGAACGCGGTCCTCGCCCAGCTGGAGCGGGCCGAGGCCGAGCTCGCCGCGTACAGCTCGGGCGCGGCCGGGACGGTGACCGTGGCGTCCTTCGCCACGGGGATCGCCCTGGTCGTCGGTCCCGCCCTGGCCCGTCTCTCGTCCGCGGCGCCCGGGATCCGGGTGCGGGTCCAGGACGCGGAGGGCGACGCGAGCCTGCCGATGGTGCTCGACCGGCAGGTGGACGTCGCCGTGGCGGTGGAGTACCGGGGCGCTCCGGGCGCGGACGATCCGCGGCTCACGCGGGTCCCGCTGTACGCGGAGCCGTTCGACGCGGTGCTCCCAAAGACGCATCGCCTCGCGGCGGCGGAGCGCGTACCGCTCGCGGAGCTGGCCAAGGACGCGTGGATCGGCCCCTTCGCCGGGAACCCCTGCCATGACGTGGTGATACTCGCCTGCGAGGCGGCGGGTTTCCAGCCCCTGCTCGAACACTGGTCGGACGATTTCCGTGCGGTGGTCGCCCTTGCCTCGGCGGGGGCGGGCGTGGCCCTGGTGCCTCGGTCGGCGCTGCGGGGGATGGACGTGTCGGGGGTGGTGATCCGCCCGGTGGAGGGGGTCGCTCCCACCCGCCGGGTGTTCGCGGCGGTGCGCTGCGGGGCGGAGGAGCACCCGCTGATCCGTCCGGTCCTTGACGCGCTGGGAGAAGCGGCGGGATAGCGGAGAGCCCTCGGCCCGGAGGCCGCGGCCCGGAGCCCGGACCCGTCGGCGGTGCGTCCGACGGGGCCGGGGCGGGTGCTGGCGGAGGCGCCTCCGGCATGCGGCTACATCCAGAGGCCGTCCAGGAACGGGTAGGCCTCGGTGAGCCTGGCCGGGCCCTGGATGAGCTTGTCCTCGGAGACGACGACGAACTCCTCGCCCTTGGTGAGGAAGTAGTGCGCCGTGGAGTCGGTGACGGCCGTGGTCGCGGCGTCCGGTCCGAACCCGAAGGCATCGGGTGCGGCCGTCAGCGTGAACCGCTGATGGTGCGATCCACGCGCCAGGTCGACCCCTGCGGGATCCACGGTGCAGTTGTCCCCGCGGCCGAAGACCAGCAGCCTCCCGCCGTCGGCACCGAAGCCGGTGACATCGCACAGCTCGCCGACCTGTTGCACAAGAGCCGGGTGCAGGAGGTGCTCCGCGTCATGGACGGGGCCGTGGCCCTTGTCGGAGAACTCCAGGGCCTGGCCTCCCGTGAAGCCCAGAAAGGTGTGACCGCTGCCCCTGGCAGCCGGGCCGACGGCATCGAAGCCGTCGCTGAAGGGCTTCGGCAGGTGCGGGAACTGGTCGGAGAGCTTCCGCGGTCCCGCCTCGATGCCGCGCCGCTTGGAGAAGCGGATGAACTCGTCCCCGCGGAAGCCGTCGAAGCGTACGTAGGGCGTGTCGCTGTCAGGGATCGCCTTGGCCGCCGACTCGAAGATGCCGCCGCCCGCGTCGAGCGCCTGCTTGGCCGCGCCGCTCAGGGAGCCGAGGACCGAGCCGAGGATGCCGCCGCCGGCGGAGACCACGGTGGCCGTCAGCGCGTCGAACGCCTTGACCTCGCCGCGACTCGGCACCCGCTCGAGGTGCCACTCCTGTGCGGGGCGGGCGCCCATGGTGGGATGGCCCGCCTGCTCAAGGGCCGCGTCCGGCGCGCTGCTGTCGCCGTGGACGGACAGCAGGTGGCCGCTGTTCACATTGACCAGCGTGTACCGCCCGTCGCCGGTCGCCTCCGGCCGCCACAACTGGGACGCCAGCAGGTCCTGCCGGGTCTCCGCCGGGCACTGCAGCACCGGCGAGTCCGTGCGGTCGCGGCCGGTCATGATGTCCATGCGCATGGTGCTGTGCACGCTCTGCAGCGTCCATGCGCCCGCCTCGGCGGCGTCGGGCCGCAGATGCCACAACTGGCTGTGCCGGGCGGTTCCTCGCGGGTGCGGCTCCTGCTGCACGACCGGGGTGCTCTGCTCGGTCCTGGCCCCCCGCACTCCCGCGTACAGTCCGCTCGCCTCGTTCTTGAGCAGGTAGATCCCCTCGGACAACGCAGACATGGTCAACCTCCGTGGCAGACGGACAGTGATCCCCCGCGTGTGCGCCTCACAGAGTAGGAGCTGAGCCAGATCGCCGATACGGGTAGATTTCGGCGGCTATTTACCCCTCAATCACCGGGACTTGTGACCACCACCGGCACGGGCGTCGACCCAGGTGGCATCAACTCTCCGTGGCGGCCCATCCGTTGGCGGGACGCTCGGCAGGGCGGAACACGCCTGGCGCGCGGGGGCCGGTTCTCACCCGTGACGCCGCGTCAACTGCCGTCCGGGCAACCCCATTTGCTGCCCTGTGCCAGGCCGCCGGAGACGGGTGCGGGACCGAGGTCGCCGTCCCCGTCGGCGTGGCGCAGGACCCAGTCGTCGAGGTCGCGTGCGGCTTCCAGCGGGTTGCCCGCCGTGTACGCACGCCACCAGCCGGCGCCGTCGAGGGCGCCGGTGGCGTCGGCGGCGGAGACCTCATCCGGGGAGCGCGGTTCCTCCCGGAAGCAGGACTCGGCGGCGGCGAAACGTGCCCGTGCGGTCGTCGCCTCCACGCCCAGGACATCACCGATGACCTGCCAGCTCGCGCCGCCCGTCCGCTCGCACACGGCGGCGGCCTCGAAGAACCGCTGCGCGGCCCTGAGCACGTGGGCCGCGTCGGCCAGCACCGATCCGGGGGAGCTGCCGGTGCCGTCGGGGTGTAACTCGTGCTCGCCGATCGGTACGGCGGCCCGCGCGAGACCGGCCAGCTCGCACGCCTCGTGGGCCATCGCGAGACGTGCTCGCGCCGCGTCCGTGTACGGCGATTGCGTGTACGGCGATTGTGTATATGACGCTTGCGTACCTGGCGATACGTCGGCACCCAAGTCCTCGTCGGCCATGTCGACCGGCCTCAACCGCGCACGAAGTAGAGGGCGGTCATCGTCACGGCGGTGGTCAGGATGATGCTCCGCAGCAGCCGGTCGGAGAGGCGGCGTGCGAAGTGGGCGCCGGTGAAGCCGCCCGCCAGCGCGCCGACGAACATGGGGGCCAGGACGAGCGGGGCGCTCAGCGCGTCCGAGGCGACGAGGAGCAGTGCGGTCGCGCTCAGATTGATGGCCGCGATCTGGGTGACCCGCATCGGATTGCTGACCGCGGTGTCGAGGCCGAGGCCGATGCCCCACAGGGCGAACATCATGATGCCTACGGCGCCGCCGAAGTATCCCCCGTACAGAGCGAGGAAGAACTGGCCTATCAGGACGGCCCGGGAGCTGATGCCGATCTCCCGGCCGAGCGCGCCGCTCACCGCACGGGAGACGCGGCGGCCGAAGGCGAGAACCAGTGTGGCGAAGGCGAGCAACCACGGCACAGCGGTGTCGAACGACGCCGCGGGCAGCGTGAGGAGCAGGGCGGCGCCGAATCCGCCCCCGACCACGCTGATGGCCGTCAGAGCCTTGGTGGACGTCCCCCCGACCGGGGTGAGTTCGCGTCGGTAGACCCATCCGCTTGCCACGGCGCCCGGTACGAGCGCGATGGTGGACGAGGCGTTCGCCGTCACGGGGGAGAGGCCGACCGCGACCAGAGCGGGCAGCGCCACGAACGTGCCTCCGCCGCCGACGGAGTTCAACGCTCCGGCGGCGATGCCTGCAAGCAGGACGAGCAGAATTTCGGGCACCCGCCGAGCATCGCTCCGTGGCCGGTGGGTCCACAATGCGTTATCGGCGTACCCAGCCTAAGGCTGTGCCATAGGCTCATGAGGGTGCGCTACGACCTGGACGATCTGCGGCTCTTCCTCGACATCGTGACGGAGGGGTCGATCACGGCAGGCGCCCGCCGCATGCACCTGAGCCTGCCGTCGGCCAGCGCCAGGGTCCGCTCCCTCGAACAACAGGCCGGAGTGGCACTGCTGATCCGCGGCCGGAGAGGAGTGCGCCCTACCCCGGCGGGGACGACACTGGCCCGGCACGCGCGCGAGGTCCTCGCCCAGACCGTGCGGCTCGAGAGCGCGGTCGCGAGCTATACGAGATCCCCGACAGCGCCCCTGACCCTGCTGGGCGGCGGCTCCGCGGTGCACCGACTCGTGCCGCAGGCCCTGGTGTCGTTCCTCCGGGCGCACCCGGACATCGACGTCCGCGTCTCCGAGAAGCGCACCCCGCAGATCGTGCGGATGCTGGCCGACGGTGAGGCGGACCTGGGCATCGTCCTCGACGACGAGGCCCGCGACTGCGGTCTGGCCATGGAGCCCCTCGGCGACGACTCCCTCGTGGTGGTCGGCCAGGCCGGCGGGATCCTCGCGGGCCGTACGTCACTGACCTACAGCGAGGCCGCCGAACACCCCCTCGTCGGGCTCGACGCCGACGCCTCGCTGCGCCGCTGGATCGAGAGGCACATCGGTCCCCACGCGCCGGTCGTCCGCTACCGCACCACGGTCGCCGACCTCAATGTCCTGGTCGCCCTGGCCGCCGCGGGAGTCGGCCTCGCGATCGTCCCGCGCCGCGTGATTGACCCCACCCAGCCCCTGGACGTATGCGATCTCCAGGACCCCTGGTCCCGCCGCCACCACCTACTGGCCTGGGGCGCCAAGACCGGCCCCCCACCCCCGGCGACGAAGGCACTGGCCGACCACCTACGCAGGGCGTCGACGTCGGAACATCGGGTGGACGGGCGGGGGTGAGGCTGGGGGCCCGTGGGGTGGCTGGGGTGGGTGAGGCGGCGAGTGCCGCTCCCCTGGACGCGACCGCCCACCACCGGCACCGCCCAGGCCGCAGGCCGACCGCCTGCGCAGGGCGTGGGCCTCTGAACTCACGTTGCCGGGTGGGCTGGTGGCCGGGTGGCCTGGCGGGAGTGGGGTCGCGGGTGCCGGGTTCCGCGGGGCGCCGCCTGCTTCCGGGTCCTGAGGCCGCTGTCCCTCCTGCGCGAGGCGTCGGGCCTCCGAGCCCATGTTGCGGGGCCGGGTGGCAGGGGCGGACCCCGTGGGTGTGGTTGCCCGTTGTCGGGGGCTGCAGGCTGCTGTCCCGTCGGCGCGAGGCGTGGACGTCCGAACTCATGTTGCCGGGCTGCCGGGTGGACTGGCGGGAGCGGGTCGCGGGTGCCGGGTCCTGTGGGTGTGGTTGCCCGCTGCCGGGGGCCTGCAGGCTGCTGACTCACCTGACGAGGCGTCGGCCTCCGAGCCCCTGGTGCCGGGCCACCGGGTGGCCCTGGCGGACCCCATGGATGTGGGCCCTCCGCGCCAGGGGCCCTCAGGCCGTAGGCCGCCCCGTACTGGCCCGCAGCACCACCTCGCCCCGTACTCGCTCCACCCGCGACCTCGCGCCCCGCTCGCGAAGGGCGAGGGCGAGCACGTCCCGTCCCATCCGCGTCAGCGGCAGCGCCACGGTGGTCAGCGGCGGAGTGAGTTCCCCGACCAGGGGGATGTCGTCGAAGCCCGCGAGCGACACGTCGTCCGGCACCCGGAGCCCTCGTTCCCGCAGTGCACCCAGCGCTCCCACGGCCATCACGTCCGTCACCGCGAAGACGCACGTCGGCCGCTGTCCCCGCCGCAGCAGCTCGACCGCCGCCGCATGACCCCCGTCACGGGTGAAGGCGCCCTCCACGATCCGCTCCGGGGGAAGGCCGACCCCCGCGTCGGCAAGCGCCGCGCGGAACCCGGCCAGGCGGTCCGCGACCGTGGTGAGCCGTTCGGGGCCGGTGAGGACGGCGAACTCCCGGTGGCCCAGGGACAGCAGCGCCCGCGCCAGGGCCCCCGCCCCCGCCCGGTTCTCGGGCTGCACCGTGTCCACGCGCAGGCTGCGGTGCCGACTGACCACGGCGACACGGCCCCCGTCACGCATGTAGGGAGCGAGCTCCGACTCCAACGACCGTTCCCACGCGGGGTCCTGGAAGCCCGAGCCGATGAGCAGGATCGCGCGGGCCCGCTGCGCACGCAGCATCGAGACGTACGCGATCTCCCGCGCCGGGGCACGGAAGGTGCTGGCCAGCATGACGAGGAGGTCCTGCTCGGCCGCCGCGGCCATCACCCCGCTCGCGATGGCCGCGAAGTAGGGGTCGCCGACGTCGTGGCAGATGACGCCGACGGTGTTGTTCGACGAGCTGGCGAGCGCCTGCGCATGGGCGTTGGGGATGTACCCGAGCCGGTCCGCCGCTTCGAGCACCCGACGCCGCAGGTCCTCGCGGACGCGCGTGGTGCCGTTCAGGGCCCGTGACGCGGTGGCCGGAGAGACCCCAGCGGTACGGGCCACCGCGTGCAGGGTGACATGAGGCCCATGCTCCCGCCCACGCCCGACCGCGGTCTGCTGCACGCCTGCACGTCCCGGCCCGGGTCGCTCTTCGCGGGTTGACCCGCCTCCGGGTTCTTCGTCGTGCCGACGTCCGCGCCCACGCCCGACCGCGGTCTGCTGCACGCCTGCTCGTTCTGGTCCGGGTTGCTCTTCGGGGGTTGGTCCGGCTCCGGGTTTTTCGTCGTGTCGGCGTCCGTGCCCGTGCCTGGGTGCGGGTTGCTGTTCGCCTGCTCGTCCTGGTCCGGGTTGCTCTTCGGGGGTTGGTCCGGCTCCGGGTTTTTCGTCGTGTCGGCGTCCGCGTCCGTGCCTGGGTGCGGGTTGCTGTTCGCCTGCTCGTCCTGGTCCGGGTCGCTCTTCGCGGGTTGGCCCGGCACCTCCGGGTTCCTCCTCGCGTCCGTGCCCGCGTCCGGGCCCGACCACGGGCTGCTGCTCGCCCGCTCGCCCCGCTCCGGGCTGCTTCCCGCGGCCCCGCCCGGTCCCGCGTTCCTGCTCACGGGCCTGCCCTGCTCCGGGCTGCTCCCCGCGGGCCTGCCCTGCTCCGGGCTGCTCCCTCCGGGCCTGCCCTGCTCCGGGCTGGTCCCTCCGGGCCTGCCCTGCTCCGGGCTGGTCCCTCCGGGCCTGCCCTGCTCCGGGTTGTTCCCTCCGGGCCTGCCCTGCTCCGGGCTCTTCCCCGCGGGCCACCCCTGCTCCGGGCTCTTCCCCGCGGGCCACCCCTGCTCCGGGCCGCTCCCCGCGGGCCACCACCCCCGCTCCGGGCTGCTCCCTCCGAGCCCGCCCCGCACTGGCCTGCTCCCCCCGGGCCACCCCCGCTCCCGGTTCCTGCTCGCGCCCAAGCGCCCGCACCGCGCCCCCTTCGTCTCGCGCCGCGAAACTTCGAGCCGACCTATTGACCCTGCGGTCAGCCAGTCATTAGCGTGGCGGACACCTTACCAGAAAGCGCTTTCTGAAAGCGGTTTCCGCACCACCGAAACGCTCCGCAACTGCCTCCCGAACTACGCGAACCACGCGAAGTACGCTGAATGCCAGGGGAGTTCACCGTGAGCCAGAGCGCACTGCAGGCAACTCCCGCCAAAACGGCAGGTGTTGCCGACCGTAGCCGCCCGACCCTGCGACAACGTACCGCCGAGGCGGCCGAGAAGAGCTGGCGTCCGCTCGTCCTGCTGCTCGTCTGCTTCGGGGCCTGGTGGCTGATCGCCGCCACCGAGATGGTCGAGGCGTATCTCGTGCCGTCGCCCGGCGCGACCCTCGACGTGATCCTCGACAAGCCCGACTACCTGTGGCAGCACACCTGGGTCACCACCTACGAGACCCTGCTCGGTTTCCTCATCGCCGTGGGCGTCGGGATTCTCTCCGCGGTCGTCATGGTCTACTCGACGACCGTCGAGAAGACGCTCTATCCGATCCTCCTCTTCGCCCAGGTCGTGCCGAAGATCGCGATCGCCCCGCTGTTCGTCGTCTGGCTCGGCTTCGGCATCGCCCCGAAGATCCTCATCGCCGTCCTGATCGCCTTCTTCCCCGTCGTCATCTCGATGGTGACCGGGCTGAAGGCCGTCGACCCGGAGATGCTCCAGCTCTCCGCCACCATGGGCGCGCGGCCCTGGCAGACCTTCCTCAAGATCCGCTTCCCGGCGTCGCTGCCGCACCTGTTCTCCGGCCTGAAGGTGGCCGTCACGCTCGCCGTCACCGGCGCCGTCGTGGGCGAGTTCGTCGGTGCGAACGAAGGCCTCGGATATGTGATCCTCCAGGCCAACGGAAACCTCGACACCCCGATGCTCTTCGCGGGGCTGCTCGTCATGTCGCTGATCGGCGTCGTCCTCTTCGTGCTCGTCGAGATCGCCGAGAAGCTGCTTCTGCCGTGGCACGCGAGCCGCAGGGACGTGGCCGCCACCACGTCGTACTGACCCACGCCCCGCCATGCCCGCTTCCCCAGCTATGTCCGCTTCCCCCGCCATGCCGCTTCCCCAGCCATGTCCGTCGTACGCGAGAAGGGCCGTCCCATGCACGCGCGCAGACTGTTCACCGGCCTCGTCCCCCTGGCCCTCGTCGCGGTGACCGCGACGGCCTGCGGCGGCGACGACGACAAGACGAGCACCAGCGACTCCGGCAAGAAGCTCGACAAGGTGACGCTGACGCTCAACTGGTACCCGTACGGCGAACACGCGCCGTTCTACTACGGCAAGAACGAGAAGATCTTCGAGAAGCACGGCATCGACCTGGACATCAGGGCGGGCCAGGGCTCGCAGAAGACCGTGCAGGCCACCGGCGCCGGGCAGACCGACTTCGGCTGGGCCGACACACCGGCGGTGCTCGCGGGCGTCGACCAGGGCGTCAAGGTGAAGAGCCTCGGGGTCTTCCTGCAGACGACGCCCGCCTCCGTGCAGTTCTTCGAGGCGCAGGGCATCAAGTCGCCCGCCGACCTCAAGGGCAAGACGATCGCGGGCACGGCGGGCGACGCGCTCACCAAGACGTTCCCGATCTTCCTGGCCAAGAACGACATGGAGCTCTCCGACGTCAAGGTCCAGAACACCGACCCGGCGGGCAAGATCGCCGCGGTGATCTCCGGCAAGACGGACGCGCTGCTCGGGTACGCGAGCGACCAGGGCCCCACCATGCAGAACAAGGCCAAGAAGGACGTCTCGTACCTGCGCTTCTCCGAGAACGGCCTCAACTTCTACTCCAACGGCCTCATCGCAGGGCCCAAGTCCCTTCAGGGCAGGGGCGATCTGGCCAAGCGCATGACCGCGGCCGTGAGTGAGTCGTGGGCGGCCGCCGAGAAGAGCCCGGAGCCCGCCGTCGCCTCGATGGAGGGCGCGTCCGAGCAACTGCCGCCCAAGGAAGTGCTGTCCGAGCAGTTCAAGACGACGCTGACACTGCTGCACACCGAAGCCACGGAGGGGAAGGCGCCGGGCGCCAACACCGAGGCCGACTGGCAGCAGACGATCGATGTCTTCGCGGAGGCGGGCATGGTCAAGAAGGCCAAGCCCGTCGCGGAGTACTGGGATTCGGCCAAGGGGATCAAGGGCTGAAGGGCGGCAGGGGAATGGCGAAGGATGCGACTCTCAAGAAAGACGCGACTCTCGAGATGAGTGACGAGCCACGCGGGTCGGCGGGGGAGGCGGGGCCGTCCGCGGTACGCCTCGATGACGTCGCCGTCCGCTTCCGCACGAAGAAGAAGGACGTCACCGCGTTGCGGGACGTCTCGCTGAACGTCGGCGCGGGCGAGTTCGTGGCGATCGTCGGGCCATCGGGCTGCGGCAAGTCCACCCTCCTGAAGCTGGTCGCCGGGTTGCTCGCGCCCTCGTCGGGCGACGTGCTCCTGGGCGGCGAGCGGGTGCGCGGGCCGCGGCGCGACATCGGCTACGTCTTCCAGCGTGCCGCCCTCCTGGACTGGCGCACCGCACGCCGCAACATCCTGCTCCAGGCGGAGATGCGGGGGATCCCCGGCGCGGAGGCACGCGCGCGTGCCGACGATCTCATCCGCATGACCGGACTCGACGGCTTCGAGGACGCCTATCCGCACGAGCTGTCCGGCGGCATGCAGCAGCGCGTCGCGCTCTGCCGCGCACTGCTGCACGAGCCGCCGGTGCTGCTCATGGACGAGCCCTTCGGAGCGCTCGACGCGCTCACGCGCGAGCAGATGAACGTCGAGCTGCACCGGATCTGGCGCGAGACCGGAACCACGGTGCTCCTGGTGACCCACTCGATCCCGGAGGCCGTCTATCTGGCGGACCGCGTCGTCGTCATGAGCCCGCGCCCCGGCACGGTGGAGGAGATCATCGACGTCGGCCTGCCCGCGGAGCGTTCGTACGCGACGACGCTGGCGACAGCCGAGTTCCGCGAGGCCACCGGGCGTATCCGCGAGCTGTTGGGGGCGGTGTCCGCGCACGAGTGAGGCGTGAGCCACAGCGGCCGACGATTGCCGCGCGTTTCATATTCGGGATAGCGTGCCAAATATGGAACATGATGGAGTCGACGACCGGCTCGCCGCCCGCCTCGCCGAGCTGCGTGCGGAACGCGGCTGGTCGCTGGGCGACTTGGCGGACCGCAGCGGCGTGAGCCGCTCCACCCTGTCACGGGCCGAACGCGCGGAGATCAGCCCCACCGCGTCCCTCCTGAACCGGCTCTGCGCCGTCTACGAACGCACCATGTCCCAGCTCCTGAGCGAGGTGGAGGCCGAGCCCGCGCAGCTGGTGCGGGTGGCCGAGCAGAGCGTGTGGACCGACAGCGCGTCCGGCTTCGCACGGCGGTCGGTGTCGCCGCCGCACGCCGGGCTGCGCGGTGAACTGGTCGATGGCCGCCTGGAACCGGGCGCGGACGTCGCGTACGACCGGCCTCCCGTGCCCGGCATCGAACAGCACATCTGGGTGCTCGACGGGGCGCTGGAGGTCACCGTGCAGGGCGAGCCGCACGCCTTGGAGGCCGGGGACTGCCTGCGGTTCCGGCTCTGGGGGCCGACGCGGTTCCGGTGCGTGGGGGAGCGGGCCGTGCGGTACGCCCTGGTGGTGGTCGCACGATGAGCGCCGGGCGGGTGACACAGACGCCGACGCGCCTCTCCTGCGATCAACTCCTCGCGGCAGCCGACGACTTGGCCGCGCTGCTCGCCGACGTCGTGGACGGCGGCTCGTCCCTCGGCTTCCTCGCGCCCCTTGACCGGGCTGCAGCCGCCGACTGGTGGCGGGGCCTGGCCCCCGCGGTGGTGGACGGGCGGCTCGCCGTCTGGGCCGCGCGCGACGCCGAACGGGTCACCGGGACCGTCAGCGTCGGCTTCGTGGACAAACCCAACGGCCGGCACCGCGCCGAGATCCTCAAGCTGATGGTCCACAGCTCCGCGCGCGGCCGGGGCCTCGCCCGCACCCTCCTGGCCGCCGCGGAACAGGCGGCGGCCGAGGCGGGCGTGACTTTGCTGATCCTGGATACGGAGACCGGCAGCCCCGCCGAATCCCTCTACAGGTCCGACGGTTGGACGGCGGCCGGGGTCATTCCGGACTACGCGGCCGATCCGGCCGGGGCGCTCCATCCGACGACCCTCTTCTTCAAGAAGGTGGTCGGTTCGCGCGCACCCCAGCCGGACCCGGCACTTCAGTAACGCAGCGCCGCCAGATACGCGTAACTGTTCCGCGCCGTGGCGAACGGATCGGTGGGGCTGTCGTGCTCCACCAGCCACTGCTTGACGCCGCCCTCGCGCGCGTGGTCGAACATCGCGGCGAAGTCCAGCGTCCCCGAACCGACGTCGGCGAAGCCGCCGTCCGGTGCCATGTCCTTCACATGAAGCGCGGGGAAGCGCCGCCGGTGCCGTACGAAGTACGTCGCCGGGTCCGCGCCGCCCTTCGCCGCCCAGTAGACGTCCAGTTCGAAGCCGACCAGATGCGGGTCGGTCTCGGTGACGAGGATGTCGTACAGGCTCGTGCCGTCCACCACCACATGGTCCGTGCCGTGGTTGTGGAAGAGGACCGGGCCCAGGCCCGCGTCGCGCGACGCCTGCCCGATGCGGTTGAACTGCCGTGCCGCTTCCCGGAACCCGTCCGGCGTGTGCAACGCGCCGGGCAGACTCGGCACCACCGGCCACTTCGCGCCGAGGGTGTGCAGATCCTCCAGGGCCTGGGGTAGGCCGCTGCCCTTGAGGGTGTCGTACGCGACGTGCTCGAGGACCGCCTTCAGGTCCACCGCGTCGAGCATCCGCCGGATGTCGGCCGCGCTGTTCCCGTGCCGGCCGCTCACGCCCACGGTCGCGTAACCGATGTCGGCGAGCTGCTCCAGCGTGCCCGCGAAGTCCTGCGCGAGGGCATTGCGCATCGTGTAGAGGTGCATGCCGATGCCGCCGCGCGGGATGCGCCGGCACCCTGACGCGTCACCCGCGCGCGCGGGCAGTGCGGTACCGAGCGCTGCCGCGAGCCCCATCGACGTACCGAGAAAGGCACGTCTGGTCCCGTTCAGACCGGTTCCGGCTCTCTTCATGGCTGTCATGACTGACCCCTCACTTCGCCGTGATCCGGACAGCGCCGGTCGTCGTGTCGCCCTTGTCGTCGGTGACGGACAGATGCGCCGTGTACGTCCCCGCGCGCGCGTACGTGTGCTCGGCGCTGCCGGTCTCCGTGCCGGAGGGCTTGGCGTTGTCGCCGAAGTCCCAGTGGTACGAGGCCGCGGTGCGGCCTTCGGGGAGCTTCACCGTGCTCGTGAGCTTCACGGCGAGAGGCGCGGTGCCGTCGGCCGGGGCCGCCTTGACCGTCACCTTCGCACCGGCCTTCTTCTCGACGCCGGGGCCGTTGAAGTGCAGCCAGTCGACCGTCAGGAGATCGGCCTTGTCGGACGACCACTCCGGGTTGGTGAAGACGGCGTACAGCTTCGTCGTGCCGTCGTGGTCGGCCAGTTCGGTGGTCGGTGAGATGAAGTTGCCCCAGCCGCCCGTGTTCGGCACGCTCACCTTGCCGAGCAGCTTGCCCGTGGGGGACCCGGCGCGGAACTCGATGTCGCCGCCGAGCCCGCCCGAAGCCGCGCCCACCGTCAGGGAGTCGACGCCCTTGAGGTTCACCGGGTCGAAGGAGACCCAGTCCCCGTCCTCGATCTCGATGAGCCGCTTGCCGCCGGACGCGTCCGCGCGGTCACCGATGACCGCACCCTCGTGCGCGCCGCCGGTGGCGGTGCGGTGCTCGGCCTCGCGGTAGGAGGTCCGCAGCGTCAGCGAGGAGGAACCCGTCAGGGCGGGCACACCGGACGCGCCCTTGTCCTCGTACTGGGCGGTGATCCCGTAGTACAGATTCTGACCGGGGCCATGACTGTCGCCCGCGTCCGTCACGATCTCGCCCGCGCAGCCGGTGTAGTTGTCCAGCGGGTGCAGATGGGTGTCGTGTCCGAGCTGGGACTGGACGACGACCCGCTTGCAGTCGATCGGCCCGTCCTCCTTGTCCGTCACCTTGATCTTGAACGGGATCGTGTCGCCGAAACTGAACGTCCCGCCGCTGGGCGGCTGTTGGATGGTCACTACGGGACGCGTGTTCCCGACGGTGACCTCGTGCACGGCAAGACCGCTCAGCTCGTCCGGACCCGTCACCTTCAGTCGCGCGCTGAACTGCCCCTTCTTGGTGTAGGTGTACGTCGGGTTCGCCTCGGTCGAGTCGGTCGTGCCGTCACCGTCGAAGTCCCAGGCGTACGTGACGGGCTTGCCGCCCGGAAGACCCGAACCCTCGCTGGAGAACGTGACCTTGAGCGGGGTGCTGCCGTTGTCCGGGCTGGCCTTGATGCGGGCGTCCGGCAGTCGTCCGTCCGCCACGTAGTCGATGCGGTAGATGCCCGCGCCTTCGTTGCTGCCGCCGCGGCCCGTGCCGCTGCCGAGCCCGAAGTCGATGACGTACATCGCGCCGTCAGGACCGAAGTCGGCGTCGAAGGGCTGGTTCCATTTCATGTCCGGGAAAATGGAGTTGATCGAGTTCAGATCGCCCGCCTTGGCGGGATCGAAGCGCGGATCGGTGAACGTCTGGTCCTTCTCCTGCATCGAGAAGACCTTGAACCACTGCCGTGTCAGCTCGTAGTTGAACCATTTTCCCTCGAAGTACTCGGGGAACTTCGTCTTGTACGTGTTGGCGGCGTCGTAGTCGTAGACCGGGCCGCTCATCGGGCCGCCGCCCCCCGTGCCGAGTTCGGGGAACTTCTCGGAGGCGGAGTAGGCGTACCAGACGTTCGCGGCCTTGGCCGGCGGCAGGTCGCGCAGGCCCGTGTTGTTCGGCGAATCGTTCACGATCTTCGAGCAGTCGAATTTCGCGCCCGACTTCTTCGTCGCGAAGTCGTAGTCGTTGAACGGGGTGTTGTCGCCGACGCAGTAGGGCCAGCCGTAATTGCCCGCCTTGGTGATGCGGTTGTACTCGACCGTCCCCTCGGGACCGCGGTCGGCGACGGCCGCCTTCGCGTCGGGCCCGTAGTCGGCCATCAGCAGGGCGCCGCTCAACGGATCCGTGGTGATGCGGAAGGGATTGCGCATACCCATGGCGTAGATCTCGGAGCGGGTCTTGTCGGTCCCCGGCGCGAAGAGATTCCCCTCGGGCACGGAATACGTCCCGTCGTCCTTCGGCGTGACGCGCAGGACCTTGCCACGCAGGTCGTTCGTATTGCCCGATGTGCCCTGCGCGTCCCAGGCGCGGCGGCCTTCGCGCTCGTCGATCGGGCTGAATCCGTCCGACGCGAACGGGTCCGTGTTGTCACCCGTGGCGATGTACAGGTCGCCCTTCTTGTCGAAGGCGATCGAGCCCGCCATGTGCGAGTTCGCCCGGCCTTCGCCACGGAAGGTGGGAATGGTCAGGATCCGCTTCTCCGACGCCGGATCGACCTTTCCGCCCGCTTCGGTGAAGCGGGAGAGATTGATGCGTTTCTCGGTCTTGTCGGAGTTCAGGAGATAGACCCAGTGGTTGTCCTGGAACTTCGGGTCGAGCGCGAGGCCGAGCAGCCCGTCCGACTGGCTCGTCATCTCGGGGCTGTAGTCGAAGTCGAGCGCCGTGGAGACCTTCAGCGTCTCCTGGTCGATGATCTTCAGCTTTCCCGTGCGCTGGACGAAGAACACCCGGCGGTCCGGGGCGACGGCCAGCTCGAAGGGGTCGGCCAGATCGTTGGTGGCGAGCGGCGTGCGCTGGAAGGCGCCGGTCTTGGTGGCGGTGCAGTCGCCGGGCTTGTTGCCCGCGGCCCACTCGATGCCACCGAGGATGTGCTTGAGGAAGCCCTCTTCCTGAAATGCCGACGCGGCGTGCCCGCCCGCCGTGTACCAGGAGCGGCCGCCGTCGTAGTTCTGGCACCAGGACCACGGCTGGTCGACGCCCTCGTCGAGGCCGGTGACGCCGTCGCGCACCTTGACCTGCGCGAGCGTGTGCACCTTGCCCGTCGGATTGGTGCGCCAGTTGTACCACTCCTCCGTGCGCTCCCAGAGCTCCGGAAGCCCCTTGGTGGAGGGGTGCGCGTGGTCGAGCACCTTGACCCGCCCGGTCTGCACCTCGGGGTGCTTGTCGAAGATCGCGCCGACCAGACCCTCGTACCAGGTCCAGTCACGTTCGCTGGCCGAGGCCGCGTGCAGCCCGACCCAGCCGCCGCCCGCGCGGACGTACTTCTGGAAGGCCGCGCGCTGCTCGGCGTCGAGCAGGTCGCCCTTCTCCGGCGTTGAGTTGGTGTTGTTGAAGACGATGGCCTGGAAGCGGGCGAGATTGGCGTCGGTGAAGGCGGCCGCGTCGTCCGTGGCCTCCACCTCGAAGCCGTTCTCGGCGCCGAGCTTCTTGATGGCCTCGACGCCCGCGGGGATCGAGTCATGGGGGAAGTTCGTGACCTTGGAGAAGACCAGGACACGGAAGGGGGCCGCTGCGGCCGCCGGCTCCGTCTGGGCTGTGGCGCGGGGCGGTGCGGTGAGACCGAGGCCGATGACGAGGGCCAGCAGGGCGATGAGCGCGAGCCAGGGGCTCGGCGTGGTGCGGCCGGGTCTCGGCCGGAGAGGGCCGCGTCTGGGCGCGGTGGGACTCGTGGAACTCATGGCGCTCCCTGGGCTGGGCGGGTGGACGGCTGCCGGTAGCCGGGTGTGCGGTGAGTGCGAGTTGCGCGGGGTGCTTGACCTGGGCCTCGGGGTGCGGGGGCCAGGAGGGCCTAGAAAGCGCTTTCTCCTGCGCGTTGTTCAGCGTAGGTTCCGCTCTGACGGGGGGTCAATGGGTCGGAAGGGCCCGGCGTCGTCTGGCGTGAGAAGGGAGTCACCGCGAGGCACTGGTATGAGGTCGCGTGTGCGGGGGAGGGTTTCAGAACCAGGCCCAGGATCTGGATCTGGACTAGGACCAGGAACCGAAGCCGTACAGGGGAGCTTTCCGCAATGCCTGACCACGCCTCGACACCCGCCCCCGCCGCCGCGTACACCGTCGGACTCGTGAACGCCGCGGACGGCGTACCTGTCGCCACGTACACCTGGCTGCCCGACGGCGGTCGGCCGCGCGCCTTCGTGCAGATCGCGCACGGTGCGGGTGAACACGCCCTGCGCTACGACCGGTTCGCGCGCCATCTGACGGCGCACGGCTACGGAGTGATCGCCTCCGACCACCGGGGCCATGGGGCGACGGCGCAGGCGACCGGTGGGTACGGGGTGACGGGTTCGTCCGCCGACGCGTCGCCCGACGTACCGTCCGACGCGGCAGCAGCCGACAGCTGGCGAGCCATCGTCGACGACCTCAAGGCGATCGGCGACCAGGTACGCACCCTGTATCCCGGAACCCCGCTCTTCCTGCTCGGCCACAGCATGGGCTCGCACCTGGCCAGGGACTACGCCCAGGAGTACCCGGACGACCTCGCGGGCCTGATCCTCTCCGGAACCTTCCGCTCCCTGCCGGGGGTCGGGATCGAGGAGTCGATCGCCCGCCTGGAGCGCGAGATCACCGAGAACGGCCGCGAGGCACTCTCCTCCTACCTCCCCGAACTCTTCGCCGCCTTCAACGACCCGTACCCGCACCGCACCGGCTTCGAGTGGCTCTCCCGTGACGAGGCCGAGGTCGACGTGTACGTGGCCGACGAGCGCTGCGGATTCCCCTTCTCCGCCGGGCTCTGCCTGGACTGGGTGCGTGCCGTGCGCAAGATGAACGACCCGCGGAACCTGGCCCGGGTCCCGGCGGACCTGCCCGTGCACATCGCCGTCGGCACCGAGGACCCCTGCAACCAGGGCATGACGCTGGTCCATGAACTCCTGGAGGACTTCCGGTACGTGGGCCTGGACGACCTCACCTGGAAGGGGTACGAGGGGGCGCGCCACGAGATCCTCAACGAGACCAACAGGGACGAGGTGCAGGAGGACCTGCGGGGCTGGCTGGACAAGCGGGTGTTGTGAGGACCTGCGACCCGCTCGCCGTGCGGGAGGGCCGGAGCGGCGCGCCTCGGTACCCGCATCCAGCCATGCACAGGGCCTGATCCGGCCTCAGCTGCTCTTTCCCGGCAAGGTGCTTCCCGTCGGCACCCCCCGTCCCTACGGTGATACGGATACGACAGCGTGCCTGGGGGTGAGACTGATGGCCTTCACCGAGATAGCCATAGCTGTGATTACGACCGGGCCTGCCTATATTGCGGTCTGGTTGACCGCACGCGGGGCCCAGGGCGAGCCGGCACAACCGCAGGCTTGTGCGCAGCGCGCCGTCTGTGGGCAGTGCGAGGGTCGAGCCACGCCGGACAGCATGTCGGGCAACTTCAAGGCTTGGGCTCTCGCGGCCTGACCCCCTTCTCTTCGCGGTACTTCGGCGGGCCCGCCACCTCCAGGGTGGCGGGCCCGCTGCGTGGCCGCCGCCGACCAGGTCGCCGCTGTCAGTGGCGTTGGCTACGGTTCTCGGCATGTCTCGAGCTCATGCCAAAGCCCAGGTCACGGGTGACGACGTCCGGCGTATCGCACTGGCCCTGCCGGATACGACGGAGAAGATCGCCTGGAGCATGCCCACCTTCCGGGTGGCCGGAAAGATGTTCGCCACGCTCCCCGAGGACGAGACGTCCATCGCCGTGCGGTGCCCGAAGGTGGAGCGTGACGAGTTGGCCCTCGCGGAGCCGGACAAGTTCTGGATCGCCGACCATGAGGCGATGTTCGCGTGGGTGCGCGCACGGCTTTCGGCCCTGGACGCGGCAGAGCTGGAGGTCATCCTCGCCGACTCCTGGCGCCAGGCCGCCCCCACCCGACTCCTGGACGCGTACCCGGAGTTGGGGCTCCCGCCGGCGAGCTAGCCGAGCGGGAAGAGCGATCGGCCGCTGTCAGTGCCGGGTGGCATGATCCAGGGAGGCAGGCAGGCGGCAAGCAGGGTGGCGGCTGAGGCTCGTGGGATGACGGGCCGGATGGTGTCGCCGCGGGCGGGGAGGGGACAGGGGTGCCGTCAGGGGGCGGGGTTTCAGGGGGCGGGGCCGGCGAGGGCGAGAGGGTTGGCCAGGGCCAGGAGGTTGACGGGGGCGGGCATGCGCGGCTCCCGGCGGAGGGGCCGGGCGGGCGCACCCCACCCGGCCGCAAGGGCATGCCGATCGGTCGCACGGCCAGGTCGATGACGGCCGAGAGCAGGAGCATCTGGTCGCGGGACTTCGGCTTCTTCTTCGGCGCGCGGACCGTGGCCAAGCTCGGCGACACCATGCTGCCCGTCGCGCTTGCCGCGGGTCTGCTCCAGTACGGGCATGGAGCGGGCGCCGTCGGTCTCGCGATGGCCGCCACGACGGTCTGCTTCGCGGGCCTGGTGATCTTCGGCGGGGTCTTCGCCGACCGGTTCAGCACCCGTCTGCTGATGATCGGTGCGGACGTGGTCCGGCTCGGCGCACAGTCGATCGCGGCGGTCCTCTTCTTCACCGGTCACATCGTCCTCTGGCAGATCTGCGTGATCGGCGCGGTCAACGGCGCGGCGGGCGCCCTCTTCCAGCCCGGCGTCGCCAGCACGGTCCCGCGCCTGGCCACCGACGTCCAGAAGGCCAACGGCGCGATACGCGTGGCCGAGTCGGCCGCGGCCCTGGCCGGACCGGCCGTCGCGGGTGTCCTCGTGGCCTTCGCCTCGCCCGGCGCCGTCTTCGCCGCGCACGCGGGGACGTACGGCCTGAGCGCCCTGTGCCTGGTGCTGCTCCGGCTGCCGCCCGCGCTCCCCGGTTCGCTCCCGCACAGCAACGGCTTCCGGGCCGATCTGGTGCAGGGCTGGCGGGAGTTCAGGTCCCGCACCTGGCTCTGGGGCGTCATCGCCATCTTCTGCGTCCTGATGATCACGACCACGGGCCCGCTGACGCCACTCGTCGCCACCCTCGTCGTCCAGGAGCACGGCTCGGGGGCGTACGGCCTGGTGAACTCCGCCCTGGGCGCGGGCACCGTGCTCGGCGGCCTGGTCGCCCTGCGCCTGCGCCCTCGCCGTATGCTCCGCGCCGGTTCCCTCGCCCTGATCGGCTACTGCGCGTTCCCGGCGGCCGTCGGCGCCCAGCTCGGCGTCCCGCTGATGGCTGCGGGCGCCGCGGTCGCGGGCGCCGGGCTCTCCTTCTGGGGCGTCATGTGGGCGACGAGCGTCCAGACCCAGGTGCCGCCCGACGTCCTCAACCGCATCCACGCCTACGACGTCGCGGGATCGATCGCCCTGCTGCCGGTCGGCCAGGCCCTCGCGGGGCCCGCCGCGAGCACCTTCGGCGCTGAGCAGGTGCTGATCACGGGCGCCGTGACGACGGTAGTCGTCTGCCTGGCCCTGCTCTCGGTGCCCGCGATACGCGGGTTGGTGCGGGTGGACGGGAGAGCGCCTGTGTCCGGCGGGGGAGCGGCCCCCGGCAGGCCGACGCGGACGACCGCTACGCGAGATCCCGCGATACGAGATCCCGCGATACGGGAGCCCGCTACACGACAGTCCGTTACACGAGAGCCCGCTATACGAGAGCCCGCGCCCCCAGAAAACCGGTGATCCTCTCCCGCAGCGAGCGGACGTCGAGCCCATGCGCGGCCATGTGCTCGTCGACCTGTCCGTAGCGGCGCAGCTCGGCACGGCCGACGCCGAGCCCGAGCACGCGGTGCGGGACATCGGCGAGGGCGTCGTTCGCGGCGGCGGTGGAGGTCCCGGCCAGGTAGGGCTCGACCACGACGACATCAGCCACCGCTCCCATGCCCGCTCCCGCCCCCGTCCCTACGCCCGTCGCGCGGCGCAGTGCCTCCCCGTCGAAGGGCCGCACCGTGGTCGCGTAGAGCACGGTGAGATCGAGGCCCTCACTCGCGGCGAGCACGTTGTCCAGCGTCGGCCCGACGGCGATCACGACCCCGCCGCGCCCTTCCCGCACGGTGTGAAAGCGCGCCCCGTCGACCGGCAGCCCCCGGGCGTTCGACTGCACCGACAGCCGGACGTACACCTTGTCGTCGCCCGCGGCGACAGCGTGCCGCAGCAGCGTCTCGGCCTCGTCCGGGTGGCCCGGCACATGCACGGTCCAGCCCTCCAGCGTGTCCAGGAGTGCCACGTCGCCCGGCGACATGTGCGTGAAGCCTCCGGCGGGCCAGTCGAAGGAGGCGGCGGCGCTGACGAGCACGCCGCCCACACCCTGATGCCCGAAGTCCAGCTTCACCTGCTCGAACGGCCGCTCCACGAGGAAGCTCGCGAAGGTGTGCACGACGGGCCGCAGCCCGGCGAGGGCGAGCCCGGCGCCGGTCCCCACGAGCAGCTGCTCCCGGATCCCGACATTGATCACCCGGTCCGGGTGCTTGCGCTGCGCCTCCGTGAAGGCGTCCGCGCCGATCTCGGCGAGGACGACGGCGACACGCGGATCCTCGTCGAGCAGCCGCGAGACGACGGGGGCGAAGCGATCACGCATGGTGTCCATGACAGAGAAACCTCCAAAGACGAAGACGGAAGAACCCGCGCACCGGCAGAGGACTGAACAGTCGGCGGATCGGTCGGCGGATCGGTCGGCGGACGTTCAGGCGAGCTTGGGCTCGGCCACGGCTTCCTTCGACTCGACCTGGGCCACGACCACCCGCGGCCGTCCCGGATGCGGCGCGGTGAACGCCGCGTACAAGGCGTCGTGATCACGCCCGTCGACCGTCTCGGCGGACCACCCCGCGGCCTCGAAGCGCGCGGCGATGCCGCCGGGCCTGGCGTGCCGGGCGGAGGCGTTGTCGATCACGACGGTGTGCAGCCGCTCGAGCCCGGAGGGCCCGGCGAAGGCGATGGCCTCGTGATTGCTGCCCTCGTCCAGCTCCGCATCGCCCACTAGCACCCACACCCGCGCGTCGGCGCTGCCCCGCGCCCCGAGCCCCAGCGCCGTCCCGACCGCGATCGGCAGCCCGTGCCCCAGAGACCCGCTCCCGATCTCGACCCCCGGCACGAGCACCCGGTCCGGGTGGTGCCCCAGCGGAGAGTCGTACGACCCGAATCCCTCAAGCCAGTCGACGGGAATGAATCCCTTGGCGGCGAGGACGGCGTAGTACGCCATGGGCCCGTGCCCCTTGGAGAGCAGGAACCGGTCGCGCGCCGGGTCGTCCACGCGCTCGGGTGTGACGCTGAGCACCCGGTCGTAGAGGACCCAGAGCGTGTCGAGCGTGGAGGTCGCGGCGGGCCCGTGCTTCTCGTCGCCCGTCATCCGCCCCATGAGGCGGGACAGGTCCGCGTAGCCGTATTCGTATCCGCGTTCCGTTGTCGTCGTCATGGCACAGAGCGTGCAACCTCAAGTGCTCTTGAGGTCAACAGGGCACGAAAGGCGTGAGCGATCACGGCTTCGAGTGCGGTATTGTTTCGGTGCGCGTTCGGCCAGGGGAAAACCCCAGGTCACACGGGCACCGGGACGTGGCGCAGCTTGGTAGCGCACTTGACTGGGGGTCAAGGGGTCGCAGGTTCAAATCCTGTCGTCCCGACGGAAACGTCGCAGGTAGGGGTCACCTTCGGGTGGCCCCTACTTCGTGTTTGGGAGCAAATCTGGGAGCGGGGAGCCGCTCCCTGTGCTCCCAGGGAGCGGGAGTCTGGGAGCGGGGTGACTGCTCCTGATCGAGTGCTCCGGGGCGCTGATCGCCGCTGATCCGACGCTGTCTGGCTGTGGCTGCCCTCCTCCTCGGCCCGCACCGTCTCAGCGACGTGACCGGCATCGCCGGCGGCCTCGGACCGCGACGACTGGTCGAGACTCTGCGGCGAACGCGTACAGGCCTACTTATGCCGGGAGCGGCGCGTGGGGGCGGTGCTCTGCAGGCGGACCGGGCCAGGGCCTTGCGGGCCGAGTGAGTCGTCGGGGTTGAGGAGCAGGCACGCCTTCATCGACAGGCAGCCGCATCCGATGCATCCGGTGAGTTCGTGTTCCAGAGCTTCGATCGCACGGCGGCGCTCCTCCAACTGCTGCTTCCACGCGAGAGAGAGGCGTAGCCAGTCCTTGTGGGTGGGGGCGCGGTGGCCGGGCAGCGTGCTGAAGACTGCGGCGACGTCGCCGAGCGGGATGCCGAGGCGTTTGGCCATGATGATCAGTGAGATGCGCCGGAGCATGTGGCGAGGGTAGAGGCGCTGGTTGGCGCCGCCTCGTTCGGAGAAGATCAGCCCCTTGCGTTCGTAGAAGTGCAGGGCAGAGGCGGACACGCCGGTGCGGCGAACCACGTCACCGATCGTGAGGAGGTCGTCGGGGTTGACGTGCACATCGGCCTCCTGGCGTTCTTGGTGCTGCGCTCAGACTGTCTTCCGGCGCGGACCGTGCTGGCGGATGAGCGCCACGACCGTGATCGACAGAAGCAGGCACAGCAGGGCGATACCCAGCTGCGTCATGCGCCATGACCAGGTGAGGGCGGCAAGTTCGGCGTGACGATGGGCATCGGAGAGCTGCCCGGCGCTGACGGACGCCGCCCGCTCACCGTCGCCCAGGCGGCTGCCGAGCAGGCCGAGCAGTGCGGCTCCGAATGCGGCGATCACCATGGCTTCGGCGGCTCCGCGCAGTGTGTTGAGGAATCCGGCGGCCATGCCGACGGACTGGGCCGGTACGAGAGCCATGGCCTGTCCGTCGGTGATGCCGAAGGAGATGCCCATGCCGACGCCGATCAGCAGGAGCGGGCTCGCGGCGCCCAGAACCGTGTTGTGGGGACTGAGCGCGCTCAGCCAGAGATTGCCCACGGTGACGAGAAGAAGAGCGGGCACGATCAACCGGCGCGCCGGCACGCCCTTGTTGACGAGTGCCACCGCAGCCAGCGGCGTGACCAGGACGGGAGCGGTCAGCAGCAGCATCGCCGTGCCCGCCGCCGCGGGGGTGAGGCCGGCGGCGGCCTGAAGGTAGGTCGGCAGGAAGACCAGGACACCCAGGAAGCCGACCGAGGTCGTCAACGTGGCCAGGCTCCAGCCCAGGAAACTGCGGTTGGCGATGAGGGCCGGGTCCAGGACGGGCGCGGCGCTGCGTCGCTGCACAGCGGCGAAGACCATGAGCGCCACGAGTCCGCCGACGGCCGCGGCGATGACGGCGCCGTGGGTCCAGCCCAGGGAGGGCGCCTCCAGCAGGGCGAACATGAGGAGGGCGAGCGCGGCCACGAACAGGAGGCTGCCCGGCCAGTCGGCCCGTCCAGTGGCCGCGCGGGACTCGCGGATCCGGGTCCCGCCCGACGTGATCAGCAGGCCGACGACCGTGAACACCACGAAGCTGCCCCGCCATCCCGTCGCGGAGATCAGCAGTCCGGACAGGGTGGGACCGACAGCGACGCCGACGCCAGCCATGGTGCCCATGAGCGCGAACGCCCGGTTGCGGGCCGCTCCTTCGTAGGAGGACGCGAGGATTGCGCCGCCCGCGGCCATGATGCCGGCGCCGCCCACACCGGAGACGATGCGCGCCGCGTCGGTGAAGACGATTGACGGACTCACGGCGGTGACCAGGAATCCGAAGGAGAAGACCAGTGCCGAGACGACGAACGTCCTGCGCCGTCCCACCCGGTCCGCGGCCGAGCCCGCGACGAGCGTCATCGCCGCGAAGGCCAGGTTGTAGCCGGCCACAACCCAGTTCAGGGCCGAGCCGGAGGTGTCCAGATCCCGGCCGACGCCCGGTAGGGCCACCGCCGTCCCGGAGATGGACATGGCCACCAGGACGACACCGGCCAGGACCACCGGGAGGGTCAGGGCCGACGGACGTGCCTGCGGAGAGGACAGGGCCGTTTCAGCTGTGGTGGCATCCACGTCGACTACTCGCTTCCTTGGCGAACGGGGTCACGAGCACCTCACCAGCTCAACCGCAGTTGAGGGCAAGAGGACTGGTCAGGGGCGGACCACGGATCAGACGGTCCGCAGGGCATGTCCGATCCGTTCAAGAAACCGGCGACAGTGGCCCCGTACCATCACCGCCATGAAAAGCACCGGCACCGCATCACGTCACCTCAGTGTCCGTATCGACCGCACGGCCGAGGATGTCTACGCCTTCGCGTCGGACCCGATGAACATGCCCGCGTGGGCCCATGGCCTGGGACGCTCCATCAAGAAGATCGACGGTCAATGGGTCGCGGAATCCTCCCCGATGGGAAGGGTGGTGGTGACCTTCGTACCGCGAAACGAGCTGGGTGTACTCGACCACGACGTCACGCTGCCCTCCGGCGAGACCGTCTACAACCCGCTCCGTGTGATCAGCGACGGCACGGGATGCGAGGTCGTGTTCACCCTTCGTCAGCAGCCTGGGACGAGCGACGCAGACTTCGAGCGGGACGCCGGCATGGTCGCTGCTGATCTGGATCGGCTCCGTCAGCTGACGGAGCCCGCATAGCCTCGGCGTTGCCGATGAGGGGCTTCTCCGGATCTCATGCCGCTGCGGCAAGAGCCCGTTGATGTCATCGGGATCAGATCACTTCAAGGAGACGCCGGTGCTGCATCAGCCGGCCGAAAGTCCGCTCGATCACCCAGCGTTTCGGCTGGGGCTGGAACCCCTTGGCGGTGGACCGTTTGACGACCCCGACGTCGATTCCTCTCGCGGCTCCGTGCTGAAGACGCTGGTCTGGTATCCGCCGTCGGCCCATACCTTCGGCACGCTGCGATGCGAGGCGGCGGGCTCGTCGATCAGGCGGGCATCGCACGCCACTTGATGCCGTTGTCGGTGACGTAGAAGACCGCATCATCTGCCGGTGGCAGTAGCCCTCCGGCTGCCCACCCCTCCCCTCCATCCAGGCCGGCACCGGCAGCGCGTCCCGCAGACCCGGTCCGGCCGGTCGGCTGCGTTCCCGAACCGGTGAGCGAGGCAATCGCAGGAAGAACGCACCGAGTTGAAGACAACCGGCGACACGGCGTAGAACTGCGACAACAGGACCTCCGGGGCAGACGAATTGGCTTCGCAACCCTCGTGCTGCACCGGAGGTCCTGCCTTCATGCGCCCAACCGGCCGAAATCACCTGCCCAGGCAACCTGTTCGAACAGAACCACCCTCACGATCGACAGGACTACGGCTGCCGTGCAGGTTCGCCACTGGCCGCCCAACGACCGCCACTGTTGGTGTCAGCCGGTGATGTCAGCGGGCAGTGGAGACGGTCCGGGCAACGGGGTGGAAGTTGATGCGTTCGCGCACCACGGGGAAACCGGCCTTGGTGAAGTTCGCGGCCATGGGGAAGTTGCCCCGGTCCGTGGCGCCGGTGACGACCTCCGCGCCCTGTTCCACCAGGAAGTGGGTGCACTCGGCGAGGAGGTCGTAGGCGTAACCATGGCCGCGATGCTCCGGCAGGACGCCGATGAAACCGATGGTCGGTCCGGAGGGGTTGTGCGCCGGGATGTGGATGCCGGCCATTTCGCCTTCCGGGGTGCGGGCGAGCTGCCACCATTCCCGCGGGGAGGGGCACCAGTGGAAGAATTCCAGTTCTTCCCGCGCGGCCTGGTCGAGGCCGCCCTCCTCGATGGCCTTCAGCGCGTGGGCGTCCAGCGTGGCCGCGTGGATGCGGCGCAGCGCGTCGAAGAAGACCGCGTCGTCGGGCTCCGGGCCGAAGACGAGGCGTCCGGGCCGCTCGGGCAGCCCGCGTTCCGGGGTCCAGCGGTACAGGAAGCGTTCCACCAGGAGCTCGTAGCCCGCGGCCCGGGCGGCGGCGAAGCGAGTCTCGGCGGCCGCGGCCAGGGCGGGGTGCTCGCGCCAGTCGCCGGGCAGGTTGAGCTCGAGTTCGACCCGCCACGGGGCGGAGCGCAGGAGTTCAGCCCCCGCCTCGACCTCGCCCTCGGCGACGTCGAACCAGTTGAGGTTGATGGGTTCCTTGTCATCGGGACCGCCCCACCAGGCGCCGCGGGCGACGACGGCGCCGTCGCGCAGGGCCACCCGCTTCCAGTGGGGGCGGTGCGTGGTCCGCTGGTGCGCGGCACGGGCGTTCAACGGGTCGGGGTGTGCGTCGAACAGATGGGCGTCGCTCTCGTCGAGCGCGCGGATGACCGTATCGGTCATGGGTTCCTCCGGGATGCGTACGGCAGGAGCGCTCCCGGTCGGATCAGAGGTGCCACACCGGGGTAGCGGGGAGGGAGCGCTGGATGGTTGAGAACTGCACGGCACTCGCCTCCTTCCGTTCGTCTCACGCGGCGTGGTCCGGAGCCGAACGCTACTTGAACACCGACGGGTCCGTCCACGGAAATTGCGAACCGTGCCGGCGAAGCCCCTAGCCTCGCCGTTCTACTTGGTTTGCGGCTGATGGGGCAGACGAGCTGGCTTCGCAAACGGCGGTAGCCCCAGGACGGGTTTTCGCTGGACAGGCGCAGGATCTGCAGGCGGATGGAGCGCACGGTGCGGAGCCGGCCTTGGCGGTGAGGTCGAGAGGTGTTCGCCTGGCGCTGTTTGAGCAGGTCGCGGTGCCATCGCAGGACGGTGTCGGGTCGTACGAGCAGCCGCGGGCGGCGTAGTGCCTCGCGGGGGAGAGGGCGGAGGAGTGCGGCGAGGAAGGCTCGGTCTGCTGGTGCGAACTTGGCCCGTTCCGGACCGAGTTGCCGTTGCACCTACACCATCACGCGGGACGCCATCCCGCACCGCGGGATCGGTGGCCTGCTGGGCCTGCTGGGCCTGCTCCCACTGCTCCGGCCACCGCTCGCGTGCCTCGGTCTCCACCTCCGTCACCTCCTGGCTGTCCAGGACCGTCTGATCTCACGGAGGCCGAGGCTCAACTCCCGTAGGAAGTAGATCTGTTGTGGCCGCGGCAGATCTGCTTCCTCGAAGTGACGGTGCCCGTTGCTCCCGATCCGCGCCGGTGGCAGCACGCCGATCTCGTCGTAGTGACGCAGTGTCCGGGACGTCACGCGCTTCAATGGCCGGCTGCGGCACCCGCCCGCGGGCCTTCTCGCCCTCCCGCCGCAGCAGGCTCCCCTGCGGCCTGGGGGCAGGCCGCCGACCGGTCGCGAACCGGCCGAAACGGAGTCATAACTTCCTCCCCAATTTCCCCACCGGACCATCGAGGGCCCCTCACTCGCAGCTCTGTAGGCTGCTCCGGCAGACCGGTGAAGTGCCGTGAAACGGGGGCTACTTCGCGACGACAGGCAACTTTCCATACGTGGGAGGCAGCATGTACAGACGCGTCACGATTCCACTCAGCGCCGTGTTACTTCTGCTTGGGGGCGCAATACCGTCGGCCATCGCCGACGGCGGCGGCTCACCTCCAGGGAAAACGCTCTACCGCGACACCGAGGTCAAGATCTCCTACCGGAAGCTCGGCGCCGGCGACCCGCAGCAGAGCAAGGTGCCGCCGGCGATCCGCGAGAAGACGCCCGAGGGCTCCTACTTCGCGCAGTTCCAGGTCGAGAACCTCTCCCAACACGAGATCAACGACTGGTCCCTGACCTTCGAGCTCCCCGACCGGATCACCGCCACCGACGCGGTACGGCTGGACTCCGGGCAGGGCGACCGTGCAACCTTCCAGAGCACCCCGGCGAACAAGGTGATCGAGCCGGGCGAGACCTCCACGCTCTGGTACAGCGCCCGGCCCGACGGCAGCGCGCACACCCCGACCTGGGCGAACTTCGCCAAGGACGGCGCGAGCCCGACCAAGGACACGGACGGCGACGGCCTCACGGACGACATCGAGCAGCGCGCCAAGCTCGACCCGAAGGCCAAGGACACCGACCGCGACGGCCTGACCGACTTCGTCGAACTCGGTAACCGCAGCGACGCGCTCAAGCGCGACACCGACAGCGACGGCGTCCCCGACGGCCAGGAGGACCCCGACGGGGACAACATCACCATCCAGCGTGAGCTGCGGTTCAAGACCGCCGCAGGCAACCCGGACACCGACGCGGACGACCTGGCGGACGGCAAGGAGCTCGCCCAGCACACCGATCCGGTCAAGGCCGACACCGACGGCGACGGCGTGGAGGACGGCCAGGAAGGCCGTATCGGCTCCGACCCGCGCACCGCCGAGTCCGTCTTCGACGTGACGCGCACGGCGGACGGCGGCGTCACCGAGGCCTCCGCCGTGGTCGATGGCCTGCGTCCCGATCAGGTGCAGGCCTTCGACATCACCAAGCTCCCGGCCGGCCAGAAGCAGTTCCCGAAGTCCACGCCGGGCTATCTGGGCAACGGCTACCAGCTCTCGGCCGACGGGACATCCGGCCGGGCGAAGGTCTCCTTCGCGATCGACCCGAAGCGGACCGGTCCCGGTATCAAGCCGGCCGTCTACCGCTACGACGAAGAGTCCCAGCGTCTGGTCAAGGTGGCGGCCCAGCGGCTCGACGGAAACACCATCACGGCCACGGCCGGCGACCCGGCCAAGTACGTCGTGCTCGACAGCCGGGCCTTCGACAAGGCGGTCGAGCAGGGCTCCCGCACCAATGCCACCAACGCCACCCAGGACGCCCAGGACGCCCAGCAGTCGAAGGACTCCGACAACGACGGGATCAGCGACTACGACGAGCGGCAGATCCGGGACGGCCGCATCCTGACGGGCAATGGGCTGCCCGTCGGAAAGCTGGACCCCGACGACCCGGACTCGGACGGCGACTCGGTCGTGGACGGCAAGGAGATCCAGGTCGTCACCGGAAAGCTGAGCGGGGCGGCGGACCAGGTCTACGCGAAGCTCGCCTCGAATCCGCTGAAGCGGGACACGGACGGCGACGGGAAGCGCGACGGCGCCGACAAGCAGCCCATGGTGGCCGTGCCGACGGACAAGCTGATCCACCAGTCCGCGAACCGGGAGGGGCACCGCAAGGAGGCCGACCCGAGTGACGTCCAGGTGCCACTGAACCCGCTGGTCGCGGACGACCTGACGTTCAACGACTACACCTACGACGAGCTGACGGATCTCAGCTGGCAGTTCTACGTCGCTTCGTTCACCCCGGAGTCCTGGATGTGGGGCGAGTTCAACAGCATCATGAACGCCGGAAAGGCGGGAGCGGACTACGACCACCAGCAGGCAGTCGTTGACCTGTACAACGGATTCCGCTACGGCCGCGACGGCCAGAGCGCGGGCACCGTCACGGTGGACGACAACTTCGACCCGGCCCGCTTCCAGACGGTCGGCTCCGGCACCGCCCTGTCCCGGGCGGTCGCGGCATCGCCGCAAGAGAAGCAGTACATCGAGAAGGCCGAGGGGATCATCACCCGGCTCCTCCAGGACAACCGTGGTGACACGGCGCCGTTCACGGTCAAGGACAAGCTCGACCAGAACCTGCTGTACCAGGAGTTCAACCGCACGGGCCTGAAGTACCCGGTGTACGACTTCTCCGCCACCGACGACAACCAGAGGGCGCTGTCCATCGCCATCCACCAGTTCCACGGGCACACGATCCAGCTGAAGGACTACACGGTCAGCGGGAACACGTTCTCCGGGAAACTGGTCTTCCATTCCTACGACCACTTCGGTCTCGACCCGGACGACGAGATCACCACGTACGGCTTCATCGACTGGTTTACGCTGCAGCACTACGACCGGTTCGACGGGAAGTACACCCCGCCGATCGCCCAGGCAGACGTCGAGGTTCCCATCAGTGGGTCGTTCTGACGCTCTCGAACTAGAGCGGCGCACCAGGCGGCGCTCGCCGGGCCGGATCCTGCTCGTCACGCTGATCGTCGTGGCGGCGGCAATCCTGGCCTGGCGGGTCGCCGTCTTCGCCATGCTGGGGTGGCACTTCGGCAGCGATTTCGACGAGCGGCGCTTCGACAAGCTGGAGCAGCAGATCGACCACCGGCAGGCCGCCTTCGCCAAGGCCGACGCCCGCATGCGACAGCTGGCGGCTGACCACCCGAAGGCCGAAGTGATCACCTGGATCCAGGCCCGCATCTGCGTCCGTGACCCCGGACGCCCCGAGGAGTGCGATCCGACGACTCCGAAGGACAAGGCCACGTACGAAGCCCTCTGGGGCACCGACGTGATCCTGCATCAGTCACAGGACAAGGACCGCGTCTTCTTCCGCTTCTACGGAAACGACCCCCCGATCTACACCCTCATGTACGCCCCCGCCGACACCGACACCGAGTCGTACGCGGACACCCGCGGCTTTCGCACCACCCGCTCCCTCGGCCCCGGCCGGACCCTCCTGGGCCCCATCCCCGACCTGGACCGAGAGAACAAGCAGTGGCAGTACGACTGAGCTCCCGGACCGGACAGGCATCGACAGACCCGTGGTAGCGAGAAGGGCTTCGGCGGCGCGGGCGGGGCGATACTGATGTTGACTGTTGCCCTGCCGCCGGGTCGGCCTCGGACGCGGGCCCGGTTGGTGGGCACGCACCTTTGTCGATGTCTCCGAGGGGAGCCGTTCATGACCACGGCGAAAGACCTGTTCATCATCGCCTTGGACCTGAAGCATTCCGTGGGGCAGGGCGACTTGTCCCTCGCACTCGCGGGAGCAGAGCTGATCGATCTCATCGGTGCGGGGGCCGTCGCCGTGGACGGCGAGAGCATTGTGCCGGGTGGACGGGTGACGCTGGACGATCGGTTCATGGACGAGGCTGCGGCAGGGATCACTCGGCAGGCGCCCTACGAGCGGATCGAGGACTGGCTGTGGCGCCGGGGCCGAGATCTTTCGGCCGCGTATCAGGCTGCCCTGGAGGAGAGCGGTGAGTTGAAGGCGCAGCGGAGCGGCCGGTTGCCCTTTGGTTCGGAACGCGTGGAACTGGTCGATACGCCCGCGCGCCGCCGTGCAGCCGACCGCTGGAAAGAGAAGGACCCCGTCCTGGCCGCTCTCGTCTCGGTCGTGGGCATCGACGACGAACGATCCGACGATGAGCCCGGCCTCGATGACGAGGCGGTGACGACCGTGGTGGCCGCCGTCCACGACGCGGTGATGGAGCTGGAGGCCGTACGCCAGAGGCGGACCATCGAGAACGCTGCCTTCGCCAACCTCTGGCGCGGACCGTGAGCCGAGCCCGCCTTCGGGGCGCGGTCACCCGTCACGTCTCGCCCATGGGAGCTGCGCCGCCTGAGACACCTTGGGGCTGAGACACCCCCACAGGGCGTCGCGGCCACGTGCCGCAGCGGCCGCTCAGAGGTGGCCGTCCAGGAACTTCCGTACCTCGGCGGTGGTCATGGGCCCCGTGCCGTGCGCCACCGCCTCTCCCTCCTTCAGCAGGACGTAGGACGGGGCCGCGGTGATCCCGTATCGCTCGGTTGCGGCCGGACAACGCGTGATGTCGGTGCGGACGGCCGTCAGGCGGCCCGTGTAGTCGTCGGCGATGCCACCCACGACGAGGTCCATCACTCGGCAGGGCTCGATTGCCTTGGGCCATGTCCCGGTGAAGTACGCGAGGACCGGAACTCCGCTCATCTCGAGGATGAAATTGAACTCCGCGTCCTCACGGGGTCGGTGAACCCGCTTTGCCATGGAAGCTCCTGACCTCACGTTCCGTCATTCCATCCCTATCATCCCTCGCGGACGCGGACGCGGCCGTGGACGGCCGACGTACGCGTCAGCTGACCCCAAGACCGACCGCCAGCGTCAGTTCAAGGACCCGGTGCGGCGATGCGAGATCCGGAAACAGCTCCCGCAGCTGCGACATCCGATACCGGACCGTCTGGGGATGGACGAACAACGCCTTCGCCACCTCCTCCCGCCTGCCCTGGTGCAGCAGCCACTCCCGCAACGTCTCCTCCAGCCGCCGTGCGGTCGCGGCAGGCAAGGTCCGCAACGGTGCGAGGGCTCGGGCACGCAGGTCTGCGAACGCCTCCACGTCGGCGCTCAGCACCAGCTCGGGCAGGTGGTCCTCGGTGTCGCGAATATCAGAGGAGAGGGAGCGTGCGCGTACGGCTCGTGCGTACGAGGCGGACGCACGAGTCCATGGCCGGGCCGGGCCGACCACGGCGGTGCGGTCGGTCAGCTGCCGCAAGAGATGTGACCGGTCGGCATCGGGGACGAGCAGCACACCGGTGGAATCCGGCAGATCGTCCAGGACGAGGGTGGTCGGGTCGAGCGCGCGGTAGGCAGGCCGGGCCTGGGCGGCGGGCAGCAGGACCGCGGTCAGCGAAACCGGAGGCTGCCACCCGGCCCGTTGAGCAGAGGCAAGGAGTACGTCCGGGCTCGCGCCGGCGAGGAGGTCGCGGGCCAGGTGTTCCAGATGGAGCTCGTGGGCCCTGCCCCGGGCGGCCAGTTCGTCGGCGTGGCCCGCGGCGCTCGCGGCGGAGAGCTCGTCGATGTAGGCGAAGGTCAGCTCGGCGAACTTGGCGACCTCGGCGGCGGGCAGACCTGCGGGTACGGCACCCGCTGCCAGCCCTCGCCAGGCCACGCGGGCGCCGACGCGGTAGGCGCTGAGCAGGGCGTCCATCGAACGGCCGTCGCGCACCTCGCCGCGGCCCAGCTCGTAGGCCGCGTCACCGGCGTCGCCGCCTGTGGCGTTCTGGCTCGCGAGGTCCAGGTAGTGGCCCAGGGCGGTGCGGACGGCTCGGCGGATGGTGGCGCCCATGCGGCCCGAAAGGGCGTTGGCATAGGGAGGGACCTCGTCGATGATCGCCTCGACGACCTCGTCGGCGGTGGTCCTCAGCGCGGCCCGCAGTGCGGTGACCGTCGTCTCATCCAGGGCCAGCTCGCTGGCCCTGCGGATTGCATGGCTCATGTTTTTGTTCCCTGCGAACAATTCAGCCGACCAGATTTACGTCCTGCGGTCAGGACTTTACGCCCTGAGGCGCAGCAAGCTGAAGTCATGACGAGTACAGCCCTCCGCAGCAGGGCGTGGAAACTGCTGGAGATGGTCACGACGCCGCTGCTGCCGTCGGACTACCTCGACCTGGCCAGCCCGCTGCGTGCCGGAGCTGACCTACGTGGGCGCATCGAGGCCGTGCACCCCGAGACGGGTGACGCCGCGACCATCGTGATCAGGCCGGGGCGGGGCTGGCGCGGCCACACAGCCGGTCAGTACGTGCGGATCGGGGTCGACGTCGACGGGGTGCGCCTGTGGCGTGCCTACTCCCTCACCTCGCCGACAGACCGCCAGGACGGCCGCGTCACGATCACCGTGAAGGCAATCCCGGACGGCAAGGTCAGCAACCACCTGGTCCGCAGGGCCAAACCGGGCACGCTGATCCAGCTCGACCAGCCGACCGGTGACTTCGTGCTGCCGCAGGCCAAGCCCGCCAAGGTGCTCTACCTGACGGCCGGCAGCGGCATCACGCCCGTGATGGGCATGCTGCGCGACACCGAGTTCGACGACGTCGTCATGGTCCACTGCGCGCCACAGCCGCAAGACGTGATCTTCCGCAACGAACTGCACGACCTGGTCGCGGACAAGAAGCTTCGGCTCACCGAAGTGCACACCGACACCGACGGCATGCTCGACATCGCCCGTCTCGACGAACTCGTGCCCGACTGGGCCGAGCGCGAGACCTGGGCCTGCGGGCCCGCGGGCCTGCTCGACGCCGCCGAAAAGCACTGGAGCGAGCACGGCGTCCAAGAGCGCCTGCACACCGAACGCTTCCGCCCCAGCATCGTCGTCGCCGGCGACGGCGGCGAGGTCACGTTCAGCGCCACCGGCAAGACCGTCGACGCGGACGGCGCCACGCCGTTGCTGGACGTCGGCGAGGAGGCCGACGTGCTCATGCCCTCCGGGTGCCGCATGGGCATCTGCTTCGGCTGCGTCACGCCGCTCAAGGCGGGCGCCGTCCGCGACCTGCGCACCGGCGAGATCACCGAGGCCGAGCCGGGCGTCCTCATCCAGACCTGCGTGTCCGCCGCGGCGGGCCCCTGCGACATCGAACGGTAGGAGCACCTTGACCGCCATCGACCCCACCGCCCACCTGACCGCGGAGCAGATCGAGGAGCTGGGCCGCGAGCTGGACGCGATACGCGACGAGGTGATCGCCGCCCGCGGCGAGAAAGACGCCGCCTACATCCGCAAGGTCATCTCGGCGCAGCGCAAGCTCGAGCTGGTCAGCAGGGGCGTACTGCTGTTCTCGATCTTCCCGCCCGCATGGCTGCTCGGCACCGCCGGGCTGTCCGTGGCGAAGATCATGGACAACATGGAGATCGGCCACAACATCCTGCACGGCCAGTGGGACTGGATGCGGGACCCGAAGATCCACTCCACCACCTGGGAGTGGGACCACGTCTCGCCGTCCGAGCAGTGGAAGCACTCGCACAACGAGCTGCACCACACGTACACCAACGTGATCGGCAAGGACAACGACCTCGGCTACGGCATCATGCGCGTCGACGAGGACCAGAAGTGGCACCCGTTCTACCTCGGCCAGCCGCTGTGGAACTTCCTCAACGCCTGCTTCTTCGAGTACGGCATCGCGGCGTACGACCTGGAGCTCGGCAAGAACCTGAACAAGGCGCGCCGCAAGAACCCGGAGTTCCGCGCGCGGGCCAAGGCCGTGGGCCGCAAGATCCGCAAGCAGGTGCTCAAGGACTACGTGATCCACCCGCTTCTTTCGGGCCCGTCGTTCCTCCCCACGCTCGCCGCCACGTTCACCGCGAACCTGGTCCGCAACATCTGGACCCACTCGGTGATCATGTGCGGGCACTTCCCCGAGGGCGTGCAGGTCTTCGAGCGCCGGTCGATCAAGGGCGAGACGCGCGGCCAGTGGTACCTGCGCCAGATGATGGGCTCGGCGAACATCAGCGGCAGCAAGGCCATGCACTTCATGACCGGCAACCTGTCGCACCAGATCGAGCACCACCTGTTCCCGGACCTGCCGAGCAACCGGTACGCCGAGGTCGCGGTGAAGGTGCGCGCGCTGTTCGATAAGTACGAGCTGGAATACGTCACCGGGCCGCTGCCCAAGCAGGTGTTCTCCGCGTGGCACAAGGTCTTCCGGCTCTCGCTGCCGAACAAGAAGCCCAAGGTCAAGACGCCGGACCGCGAGCGGGAGCTCGTCGCGGCCTGATTCCCGGTGTTGGTTCAGATCTCTCGGCCCTACCGGCGGCACCGCCGGGTTCGGTGAGATCCGTTGCGGACGGCGGGCGACCGCGACATCAGACCGTACGACACGGGATCCGGGCAGCCCGGTGCCTGGCTGGCTGCTGCCAGGGTGATCGGGTGAGCCGAAGCGGGACGGTTCTCCAGCCGGTCTCTCCATCGACTGCCGCCGCAGACCCGGAGCCTGCCATGGTGCTGTCGTGATGTCGTAGGGCTCGTGCGGAACGTTTTTGCTCAGCGGGGTCTCTCACTACCTGTACGGCTGGACCCCCTGAGAGGAGTTGCTCTGCATGGTGCGTCGCGTTCGTGTACTGCTGCTGACCGCCCTGGCGCTGGTAATGGGCTCGGTGATGTCGTCCGCTCCGGCCTCCGCTGTCATCGGCGGGTCCAAGAGCACCTACGGCCCGTGGGCGGTACGCATGCTCGTTGACGGCAAACCGGCGTGCACCGGGACAGCGGTCTCCCGCCAGTGGATCCTCACCGCCTCACACTGTTTCTACGAGCAGGCGCAGCCGGTCGCCGACAGGCGGATCTCCTTTCGGGTGGGCAATCTCGACATGCGCAAGGGAACCAAGGTCCGCCCCATATCTGGCAAGCGCGTGGGCAGTGCGCACGCCGACATGATGCTCGTCAAGGTCGCCCCGATGAATGTCCGCACGGCGCGCCTGTCCACGGTCGGTGTCCACCGCGGCCAGGCCGTGCGGCAGTACGGGTGGGGTGCCACCTGCACCAGGGACGAGAGCGCCTGCCAGTCTCCCGTCCTCAAGCAGTCGGACCTGAAGGTCGTACGTCCGAACGACCCCCTGTGCGCGGGTCACACCGCACCGGGCGGCCCCGACTTCTGCATGAAGAAGGTGTCCGGGATTCCCGCCGGAGGCGACTCCGGAGGCCCGGTGATGACTGTCGGCCCCCGTGGCACCGAAACCCTCATCGGCGTCTTCAACGGCTCCGACCGTGAGAAGAGCGCCGAGGCCGGTGAGGTCTCCCAGCAACTCTCCTGGATTCGCTCAGTCATCCGGCGATAGCGCCGGCGTGGCACTGCGCCTGCCGAAAACTCCATCCGCGCAGCTCAGGCAGCATGCTGGTATTCGTCTCGGGCTCCGCCGAGGCGGTCTCTCCGGCGCACTTTCAGTTGGGTGATTTGTGCGTGGGGGAGTGGTGCGGGGACGCGTTTGGGAGCAGTTCAGGGAGCTGGGAGCCGGTCGCTCCCACGGAACATCTCCGCTGCCCGGCCTGGTGTACGCATCCGGTCGCCGCTCACGGCCAGCCTGACCCCCGGCCGGGCCCCGCCCGTGCCCGTCAGGCGGCGTTTCCCGCCGAGGGACGGGCGGCAGCAGGGACCGGGACGGCGCCCGTGTCCTCGGTGACCGTGGCCTTGGCCGGTACGCCGATTCCGAGCTTCTCGAGGATCTTGTTCTCGATCTCGTTGGCGACGTCGGGGTTGTCCTTGAGGAAGTTGCGGGCGTTCTCCTTGCCCTGGCCGAGCTGGTCGCCCTCGTACGTGTACCAGGCGCCTGCCTTGCGGACGAAGCCGTTCTCCACGCCCATGTCGATCAGGCCGCCCTCGCGGCTGATGCCCTGGCCGTAGAGGATGTCGAACTCGGCCTGCTTGAAGGGCGGGGAGACCTTGTTCTTGACGACCTTGACGCGGGTACGGTTGCCGACCGCGTCCGTGCCGTCCTTCAGCGTCTCGATACGCCGGATGTCGAGCCGCACCGAGGCGTAGAACTTCAGCGCGCGGCCACCGGTCGTGGTCTCCGGGGAGCCGAACATCACGCCGATCTTCTCGCGGAGCTGGTTGATGAAGATCACCGTCGTCCTCGTCTGGCTGAGCGCGCCGGTGATCTTGCGGAGGGCCTGGCTCATCAGTCGGGCCTGCAGACCCATGTGGGAGTCGCCCATCTCGCCCTCGATCTCCGCGCGCGGCACCAGGGCCGCGACGGAGTCGACGACGATCAAGTCGATCGCGCCGGAGCGGATCAGGATGTCGGCGATCTCCAGGGCCTGTTCGCCGTTGTCCGGCTGGGACAGGATGAGGTTGTCGGTGTCGACGCCCAGCTTCTTGGCGTACTCGGGGTCGAGTGCGTGCTCGGCGTCGATGAACGCCACCGAGCCGCCTGCCTTCTGTGCGTTCGCTACTGCGTGCAGCGTCAGCGTCGTCTTGCCGGAGGACTCCGGCCCGTACACCTCCACCACGCGGCCGCGGGGCAGACCGCCCACACCGAGCGCCACGTCCAGCGCGGTCGACCCGGTAGGAATCACCTCGATGGGCTCATTGGGCCGCTCGCCGAGGCGCATGACCGCACCCTTGCCAAATTTCCGCTCGATCTGTGCGAGCGCGGTGTCCAGCGCCTTTTCGTGTTCGGCTTCTGCCATGAGCTTTCACCCGGTCCGATTGAGTGGCACGCCGCACGTCGGAGAACGTGAGCGTCTACTGCCGACAACGGACGTCTCGGAGATCCCAGTAAACGAACATCCGATCGATTTGCGTGTCCAGTGAAAGGTACCAAACAGAGGGAAGCGGGACGGGGTGCGCACCGGATCGCTCCGGACGCAGACCGCGCCGCCGCCCGCTTCCCTCGCTGAACCGCGGATGTCGAGAACGTGCCACCGGCTCCGTCCCAGGGGCGTCAGCGGCCACCACCGGCCGCACGAGTAATCCGCACGAGGAAGAAGGAGAAGCCAGCATGGCGATTCAGAGGATGGACAACGTCGGCATCGTCGTCGAGGACATGGATGCCGCCATCGCGTTCTTCGTGGAACTCGGTATGGAGCTGGAAGGCAGGGCGGAGGTCAAGGGCCTCGTCGCCGACCAGTGCACCGGACTCGACGGCGTCCACTGTGACATCGCGATGGTCCGGACCCCGGACGGTCACAGTCGGCTCGAGCTGTCGAAGTACCGCAGCCCCGCGGTGATCAGCTCCGGGCCGCGCAACCAGCCGCACAACATCCTGGGCACGCACCGCGTCATGTTCGCCGTCGACGACCTCGAGGACACCGTTGCCCGCCTGCGCCCTCACGGCGCCGAACTCGTCGGCGAGATCGCCCGGTTCGAGGACAGCTATCTGCTCTGCTACCTCCGAGGCCCGGCGGGCATCATCGTCGGACTGGCCGAGCAACTGCGCTGAGATGGAGACAGGGAGGCCGGGCATGTGGCCCCGTCCGGGAGGAGGGCCCTTCAGTCGGCGACGCGGATGACGATCTTGCCGAAGGCGCCGCGGGCGAGGTGCTCGTACGCCTTGATCGCGTCCTCGAAGGCGTAGACGGTGTCGATGACCGGGTCGAGGCCCTGCTTCTCGATGAACTCGTTCATGTCGAGGAAGGCGCGTCGGTGGCCGACGGCGATGCCGCGGATGGCGGCCTGGCTGTAGAGCATGGGCAGTACGTCCAGCGGTGCGGTCTGGCCGCCGAGGAATCCGACCAGGGAGATGTGGCCGGCGGCCTTGGTGGCGTGCACGGACTGGTTCAGCCCCTCACCCGCGACGACTTCGATGACCTGGTCGACGCCCTGGCCATCGGTCAGCTCGCGTACTCTCTCGGCCCAGTCGGGGGTGGTGCGGTAGTTGATGAGGTCGCCGGCACCGAGGGCGGCGACCTTCTCGAGCTTGTCGTCGCTGCTGGAGGTGGCGATCACGCGGGCGCCGAGCGCGGTGGCGATCTGCACGGCGAACAAGGAGACGCCGCCGGTGCCCTGGACGAGCACGGTCTGGCCGGGCTGCAGCTTGCCGTACTCGACGAGGGAGAACCAGGCGGTCAGCGCGGCGATGGGCAGGGTGGCGGCCTGCTCGTCGGTGAGGTTGGCCGGGGTGGGCACGGCCGAGTTCGCTTCCAGGATCATGTATTCGGCCAGGCCGCCGTCGATCGGCCCGCCGAGCTGCCAGTCGGGTTCGTCGCGGGCGGGGGCGCCGTCAAGCCAGTGCGAGTAGAAGTGCGACATGACGCGGTCGCCGATGTGCCACTCGCTCACCCCGGGTCCGACCTCGGCCACCACGCCGGCGGTGTCGTTGACCGGGATCAGGTTCTTGGGTATCTTCTCCGGGTCGTAGACGCCGTCGACGATGGCCTTGTCGCGGAAGTTCAGCGAGACGGCGGAGACCTTGACGAGGATCTGGCCCGCTCCGGGCGTCGGGGTGGGGCGCTCCGCCAGGCGCAGATTGTCCAGGCCGAAGTCTTCAAGCTGCCAGGCACGCATCGAAACGTGCTCCTTCCAGGGTGGGGTGGGCGTGGGCGCTCTCCGCGCGCTCTCCGTCGGCAGAGCCGCAGAGCCGCAGAGCCGCAGAGGGCCCAGGGGATCGGTGACGTACGGGCACTTGCGCGGCGTCCGCAGCCGAGGCCGCATCCCGCGGCCGGTGAGCCACGTCCGTGCTGCCGTGCATCCACTGAAACACGTACTTCGACCGGCGTCAAACTTTGACGCCGGTCGAAGTATGGTGATCCGTCCGCCCGCAGTCTGCGTCGCTTATTCGATGGCCGTCGTAGTATTGCGCTGTAACCGCAGCGCAGCTCAGTGCGCACCGCACCGCACCGCACCGCACCAAGGGAGTCGTCATGGCCCGCCCCCGCTCCTCCGCTCGGACGGTGGATCACCCTGACGTCGCGGATGTCTCGCTGCAGCAATTTCTTGAAGCCCTGGTGGATCCCGTGCGGCGCACGGTGGTGTCCCAGCTGGCCCGAGCCGGGAAGGACATCAGCTGTGGCACCTTCGACGTGCCGGTGTCCCTGTCGACCCTGACGCACCACTTCAACGTTCTGCGGGAGGCCGGCGTGATCCGGCAGTACTACGTCGGGACCACGAAAATGAACGCCCTCCGCATGGAGGAGATGGAGGAGCGCTTCCCGGGCCTCTTCCCCGCCCTCGTGGCCGCCGCCCGGGACGCGGCGGAATCTCCGTTGTAGCCGCAGACGTGACGTCGACTCAGCCGCAGGGCGGCCCCGATGGGGTCCCCACCGGCAACAGCTTCCGTTCGGCCTTGGTGTAGTCGCGTCCGGCCGCGGCGCACAGGGCGCGGAACTGTTCCTCGGGGCGCAGATCGAAGGTCTGACGCAGAGTGCCCGTGTCGATGGTGAGGCGGCGGCCGCGCACGAAGCCCCCGACCCATTCTCCGGATGCCGAGGCTCCGCTCGCGATGGGAAGAGTGCTGATGGTCCTGTCGCCCGACAAACGGTGGAACCGGACCTGCTGCTCGTCGGCGTCGTAGGTGACAAGGCTGTCCTTGGAGCCGAACCCGACCAGAGTGTCACCGATCGAGCCCGGCACACTGCCGACCAATTGCCGCCAACGGTCGATGTCCCGCACGCGCACGCGGCCATCGGAGTTCTGCGTGGCCAGGCGCGAGCCGTCCGCGTTGAAGGCGAGCGGTTGGGTCAACGGGCCGGGGTTGTACGGCACGAGGATGGCAGGTCCGGCCAGAGTGGCGATGCGTCGGGGCGCACGGACGTCCCACAGCAGGATCTCTCCTCGCTCGCTTCCCCTCCTGGTGACCACGGCGACCTGTCCGGGATGACCCGGGCGGGCGACGAGCTGGCCGTGCCCGAAGGCCTCGGACATGCCGAGGCCGTCCCAGTTCGGTGCCGGGTGGACGAGGAAGGGCTCGGTCAGCACGGCCCCGTCGGCGGCATCGACGCGTGCCAGTCTGCCGTCCACGGCCAACACCACGATCTCGCTGCCCTGCAGCGCGGCGACGCTGTCCACCTGGCCGCCGCGCAACTCGTCGACGCGGCCCTCCTCCTCTGCTTCCGGCAGGGCATGGTCGAGCGGGACGGTGTCGTTCAGGTCCTTCGCGGAGTACGACCGGTGGAGGTTGCCTTGGTCGCCCCACACCACGATCCGCTTCGAGTCGGCCGTCCATGTGCAGCGCCCTTGTTTGGTGCGTGGCGGCAGCAGCACCGACTCGTGGCGTGTACGGGCGGCGTCGAGAATCTCGAGGCGCCTGCCGCACATGGCAACGAGGCGTCCGTCCGGTGACACGGCGCGCAGCTCCGAGCTGTCCTGGAACCGTTTGTCGCCCGCGGGTTCGGCGCGCACCGCCATCAGGGCCGTTCCGATGGGTACGAGGACGGTGAGTCCGCCGCCGGCCCGTGGCACCGCCACGACACTCTCGTACGCGGCTGGTGTGTCGCCGGAGGTCGGGATGCGGGTGCGATAGCTGCGCCCGGTGCGCAGGTCGGTCAGGGTCGGCTCGGCGTAACCCGCCTGTTTCGAGAGTCTCCCGTCGGAGTCGCTCGCGGCGTTGCCGATGGCGTACCGCGAGGTTGCGTCCGGTTCACTTGCCCCGCCGGTGGGCAGCTTGGTCCAGCGACCGGGTGTGCGGCCGAGTGGTTGTACGTATGAGGTGTCCGAGGTGGGCGAGGTGTCCGAGGTGACTGTCCGCGTGAGGACCTCGCCGTCGGCGCGCAACTCCACGGTGGCGCCTTCTTGCCCGGGGGTGGAGGCGTGCCGGAGACGGCCGGTGGTGAGGTCTCTGACCTCGAGCCGCTGGCGAGTTTCCTTGCCGACGTAGCTGATCGTGGCGACCGTGTCCGCGTCGGAGGTGAACGCGGCCTGGTAAAGCCTTGTCCTGGGGACGAGCCGGTCCGGTACGCGGATACGGTCGCCCGAGGGCGTCTGCCACACCTCGGCGAACGCGGGAACGCACCGCCGGGTGTTGTTTGCACACTCCGGGGAGTTATCGTCCGTCGTCAGCAACAGCCGCTTCCCGTCACTGCTGAAGTCCAGGCTGCCACCGGCCTTCTCGGGCAGGTCGTGTTCGCCGAGGCTCAAGGTGCTGGGGTGCTTCGGATCGCTCAACCGCCACAGCCGTACCTCCTCCCCGGCGGTCGCGGCGAAGAGGCGGCCATCCGGGCTCAAGGCGGTCTGCAGCCTCCCCTCCGGTACGCCGCTCAACTCCCTTGGCCGGAGCTCTCCTTGGAGCGCACCGGTGACGATGGTGATCGTGGACCGGTCGCCGCCGCCGGGTTTCGACTGCACGGCGAGGGCCCGGCCGTCCGGCGTGGCATCCATGCCGGTGACCCGTCCCTGCCACACCGACGGGTGGCTGCCCACCAGATACTGTCCTCGCGCGTACTGGTGCAGCAGGGCCTGGCGGGTCTTGTCGGTCTGCTTGGTGTTCCATGCGGCCAGGGCGAGCTGTAACGCGGTGGTGGGATCGCTGCCCGGACGGTCCTCGGCGGCCTGGGCGAGCAGGCCCGAGGCTTGGGTGCGCAGCTGCTGTTCGGTGCGTTTCAGGCCTTGCCAGGTGGACAGCGCCAGTACGACGGCGAGCACGGTCAGCACGGCCAGTGCCCCGACGGCGGCCTGCCTGACGCGGGTGCCGCGGCGGGCGTGTCGGCGGCTGAGTCGGATGTATCCGCACTCGTCGGCGGAGATGTCCTGGGGTTGCCCTGCCAGTCTGTGTTCAGCCTCGATGAGATCGGTTCCGCTCAACAGGCGGGCGGGCTCGCGTTGTTGGTCCTGCCAGCGGCGCAGGTCGGCCCGCAGCTGTTCCTGCCACACGCGGAAGTCACGAGAGTCGTCGAGCCATTGCCGCAGCCGGGGCCAGAGGGCGGCGAGGGCCTCGTGCGCCAGGTCGACGATCTCTCCCTGATCGGCGCTCCCCGGTGCCTGGGAGAGGACGACGAGCTTGCCGGGGGCCAGTTTCCGTGCCACGTCGAGGAGTTCGGGGGCGAGGTCGGCGGCGCGGGTGGGCCGACGGGAGAAGCCGCCGTTCTCATTGGGCCGGGACAGCTGGATGAACAGCCGCCTTGCGCAATCCTGCTGGGCCGGTGTGAGTCCGGCGAGGGCGACGTCCGCGTAGGTGACGAGTGCGCCCGCCACACCGCCCAGCGCGTCGTAGGCGGCGTGCGTGAGCATGGAGCGGGTGCGGGCCTTCCACAGTTCGGTCAGGGCGAACTGGACCAAGGGCATCCGCCCGGGCTCGTCGCCCGCGTCCGCGACGATCCGCTCCGGCAGTCCTGGTTCGAACCACAGTCCCGGCACCGCGTCGACGGGAGCGGTCACCGCGCGCCCCAGCTCGTCACCGGTCAGCGGTGCGAGGAACTGCACGGCGCCGCTGACCAGATCGGACGTCTCGGCCGTCACCAGGGTGTTGAGGGAGTCGGGGCGTGCCGTGGCGAGCACCCTCAGTACACCGGCTCCTGCCGGGCCTGCCAGGGCGACGAGCAATCCGAACAGGGTGCGTGCGGCATCCGGCTGAGCGCCCGCGTACTCCTCGAGCTGGTCGACGAAGAGGACGTGCCCGGCGCCGTCCGCTCCGGCGAGGACCCTGGCGCGCAGCTCCGCGGTCACATCACCAGTGGTCTCTAGGAGCCCGGCGAGTTCCTCGGCCTTGGAGAGGCTGTCGACCGCGCCGAGTTCCGGCTCCAGCAGGACGGTCAGGGCGTGGGCCAGCACGGCGGCCGCCCGTACCTCGGGCATGGGCCGCAGTACGGACACTCTTGTGCCCGCACCCCGCAACTGAGGCAGTACCCCTGCCCGCACCAGAGACGACTTCCCGCACCCTGAGGGCCCCACCACCACGGTCACGTCTCGCGTGCGCACGGCCTCGTGGATGCGGGCGGTGTCGCCGTCGCGGCCGTGGAAGAACTCCGCGTCATCCTCCGAGAACGCCGTGAGCCCGCGGAACGGACAGCGTGGCTGTAGCGCCTTGTCGTCGATCAGCTCGGCCGACGGCAACAGATATGCGGTGCTCCTGCCCCGGTGCGCGGCGACCGTCATCCCCACCACGCCGTCCTGCGCGTCATCCCAGACCGGCGCACCACTGAAGCCGTTCGTGATACGCGGACCGGGCTCCTGCGCCTCCATCTGCAGCCAGCCAGTGCCCTGCCCCGCGCGCAGCACGCCCGATGCCCACATGCCGGCGTCCGCGTCGGCCGGGTATCCGAGCACCCGGAACATGTCTCCCCACACCCCGGTCCCGTCGACCAGCTGCACCGGCCGCGCACCCTCGACCACCGCGTCCAGCCGCAGCAGCGCGACATCAACCCCGCCGTGCCGCCAGGACACCACGGTCGCCCGCGACCGGGGCCGACCCCTCAGCAGCGGGAAGTCCAGGTCCACCGGACCGTCCGGGGCCGCCTCGGCATCGTCCGGCACTCCGGCTGCCCTGGCGACGACATGAGCACAGGTGCACACGACGTCGGCGGCAACGAGGAACCCGGCTCCCAACACCACGCCGCCGGCCGAGTAGATCCGCACCTGCGACGCCTCCAGGACATCGCTCCTTCGTATCGCCACCTAGGAATCCCCCCCCCGCTGACTAGGCGTTGCGCCAGAGCTGAGTCCGTCTCAGCATGATGGTGGACGGCTTGATGTCACGGTGCAGTGGAGGTTAGTCAGTGATCGGCTGGGGCTGCCATACCCCAGGGGGTGGATCTGCCGGGTGTGGGCCCAGCGGGGAGCAGTTGGGGCGATCAGCGGCACAGGACCGGGACGCGTTGCACGAGGTTGTTTTCGAAGCCTCCTCGGTTCCAGGGCTGTTCGAGGGGCTGGGTGTGGCCGTCGGCGTCGGTTGCCCGGACGGTCAGGGTGTGGCGGCCGGCGGTCGCGGTCCAGGTGGTGTGCCAGGCCTGCCAGCCCCAGCGGTGCGGGCCGCGGGGAGCGACCTCGGCGTCGGTCCAGGAGCGGCCGTCGTCGGCGCTGACCTCGACCCGTGTGACCGGCCCGTACCCGGACCAGGCGCGCCCCTCCAGCTCCACGGGGCCGGGGCGCACGACCCGTACGCGTGACATGAAGTCCGGGAAGCCGGGCGGGATCAGCAGGGCGCGCGGGGCGATCCGGGTGACGGGCTCGCCGGGGTCGTCGGGGGACTGCCGGATCCGGTACGCCACCGCCTGCTGGAAGCCGGTGAACGGGGTGTCGGTCAGCTCGATCGCGCGGAGCCATTTGACGTGCGCCATGCCGTACCAGCCGGGCACCACAAGCCGCAGCGGGTAGCCGTGCTGGGGCGGCAGCGGGCCGCCGTTCATCGCGTAGGCGAGCAGTACGTCCGCGTCCACGGGGAGCGGCAGGCTGCGTCGGTAGTCCTGCTCGACGCCGCGCTCGACTCCATGGTCCGCGCCCGTGAACACGGCCTCGACAGCGCCGTCGGCGTCGTCCGCGCCGTCCGCGGCGTTCTCGACCCCCGCCTCCGCGAGCACCGTCCGCAGCGGTACGCCCGTCCAGTCGGCCGTACCCACCGCCTCCACCAGCCAGGGCTGGCTGACCGGGCGCGGGCTCAGCCGGGCACGGCCGTTGCCCGCGCACTCCATCGTGACCCGCTGAGTGACGGCCGGCAGGGCCCGCAGTTCCGCGAGGCTCAGCTCCAGGGGCGTACGGACCCGCCCGCCGACGGAGAGCCGCCACGCGTCCGCGCCGACCGTGTCGACCACGGGGATGTCGTAGTGGACCAGCACATAGTGGAGGCCGAGCGGTGTGACGTCGTAGCGCAGGGCCTCCAGCGGCAGCCCGTGATTGCGTGCCGCGAGCGCCAGCTCTTCCTCGCTGATGCCTTCACCGGCGGCAGCTACGCGTCCCGGTGTGCTGACATCACCGAGCGATGTCCGCTCCATGCCTCCATGGTCGCCTGTCCGGGCCTGGCCCGCACGGAAACCGACTCTTTGCGGCTTCGGGTTCAGGGGATCCAGTAGTTGTGCACGGCCGACGCCTCGGGCTCTCCTCCGGGACCGGACAAGCCGACCGACTCGGCGATGGGCATGATCTTCCCGGTGAACGCCTGCATGTGCTGCTCGGACTCCCAGACGTCGTAGATGTCCAGGCCGTCGCTGCTCGGGACGCAGACGTGGGCGATGCAGCCGTCGAAAATCTCGGGCGTTTCCTGGAGCTTGGCGTTGAGGGTGTCGTACTGGTCGGTGGTGACACCCGGGAGGGAAGCGTGCATGAAGATCGCCATGGCGACTGCTCCTTGTGTGATGAGGGGTGTGATGGGGGGAGGGGGAGGGGCCGCCGCGCGGCAGTCGTTGCCCCATGGCCAGGACAGCACGCCCGTACACCGATGGCACCCGCAAGCAGTACGGCAAGCACGGCAGGCCCCGGGATTCGGCCCTCGGCCCTCAGCCCTCGGCGACCGTCGACCGTCGATCAGCCGATGTCTGCGACGAAGGCGGCGATGTCCCTCGCCACCCGTTCCGGCCTTTCCCAGTACACGACGTGTCCCGCTCCCTCGTAGGCGATCAGCCGGGAGCCGATGACGGTGTCGAGGATCGTCTGCTGTTCGTCGCGCGTCAGAATCGGGTCGTGGTCGCCCCAGACGGCCAGCGTGGGTACGAGGATCCCGGACAGCGTCGCCCGCAGATCGGTTTCGAGCAGGCCCCGCAGCGTCTCCCGCCACACGCGGGCGGGTGCCTTCAGATTCTCCTCGACGACGGTCTCCAGGAAGCCGCGGGCGACGGGCTCGGCCGTCATGCCGAGCGCGAACCGTTCCACGAAGGCACGGTCGACCGGATCCTCCAGCTGCCGCACGACCTCCCACAGCTCGGCGGCGGCGGGCTTGTCGGCGAGGGTGACCGGAACGCCCAGGAGTACGAGCCCGGCCACCCGGTCGGGATAGCGGCCCGCGACGATGCGCGCCTGTACCCCTCCGCTCGATGCCCCGACGAGCACGGCGCGCTCGATCCCCACGCTGTCCATGAAGGCGACGAGGTCGGCCGCGAAGTCCTCGGGGAGGTAGCCGTCCGGGGGCTTGTCGGCGTCTCCGTGGCCTCGCTGTGTGGGCGCGTAGACGTGCAGGGAGGAGGGCATGCGCCGTAGCAGCGGCTCGAACGTCCACCAGGAGTCGACGTAGCCGTGGACCAGGACGACCGCCGTACCCGAGGGGCCGCCCACCTCGGCAGAGGGGCCGCCCACCTCGGCATACGGGAGCACAAGACCCTCGCGCAGCGCTGCCTTGTGCACGGCGACGGCCGACATGACGCCCTCCTCACCTCACCTCTGCGTCCAGCGTAAGGAAAGGCGGGCCGATGGGCAGGTCGAGCCGATGGGCAGGCCGAGGCCCCGCTGCAGGGCTCTGCCTCCGGGCGAGGTGGCCGCGACAGCGCCATTTCCACTGGGAACGCGGCGGTCCGCGGAGATGCCGGCGCGGCGGTTCAGGGACCGGCATGCACCTGGCAGGCCCACAGGCTCGGGGTCCGGGGGTAGGTGTCGCGCAGCCCGCGCACGGTGGAGTGCAGGGCCTCGGCCGTCCGGTCTACGTCCAGCGCGCCGCCACCCTTGCTCAAGGCCTCGTACACGTCCTTGGCGACACGGGCTCCGATCGTGTCGTCGACGTGCCACAGCGAGCCCACGACATGGGGGAAGCCCGCGATCTGGAAGGCGCTGACGATGTGGACGGCCTCGTCGGCGAGTTCGGGGCTGGTCCGCAGGGTGTCGCAGGCGGAGAGGTAGACGAGCCGCACCGACGGCAGCCGGAGCCGGGCCAGATCGCGGACGGTCAGCGGGCGTTCGGTGTGATCGTGCAGGACGAGGCGGCTGCCGGACGGGCGCTCCAGATCGCCCACGGCGTGGCACGCGAAGTGCGCGTACGCGTGCCGGTGCAGGGCGGAGACCACCGCGGAGTGGGTGGCGGACGCGCCGGTGAGCACCTCCGGTCCTGGCAGCAGCCCGGCAAGGTGCTCGGCCTCGCGGTGCGCGGCGGGCAGCGGTGCGAAGCCGGCCGCCTCGCC